>JAHLFV010000104.1 GCA_018883625.1 Candidatus Treponema excrementipullorum | reverse complement strand
ACGTAAATCATCGTTCTGCCCAGAGATACGCCCCTCGATGATTAGTGACGAACAGATAAAAGTAGTGTATAATACAAGTGCGTTTGAAAAGGCACAAGATCCCAGATTACGAGCATTATTACAGTACTTATCTATGAATTCGTTATTTAGGATATGTGCATAATCCAACTATTGAGACAAATATTGCTTTATCTGCCTTTTGTACCCAGCAATATTGATGCATTGTTGTACCCTATATTTTTACTGGGCAATGCATAGCGTTGTGTCGAACCCACAGAATTTGCTTTTCACAACGCAAGGGAGACCCCACATGAAATATGAATTGGATTTGTATGATAAATGGCGTGGGCAACGCCTCCGGTAGAGCAGAAGGCATAAAAGAAGGTATAGAAATCGGGGAAGAGAGAGGTATAGCTAAAGGCCGGGAAGAAGGGATTCAACAGGGAAAGGAAGAAAGTGCGATTAAGACAGCGATTACTCTTCTCCAGTTTGGCGATTATTCTGTAGAAAAAATAGCTGAGTGTACGAACCTGTCTGTGGAAACGGTTAAAAAGTTTGCTAAATAGACTCTATTGTGCAGCATTTCCCAAAGACGCTTTGGATGATCTTACTTATTTCCCCTTTGACAAAACCGGTGACTGTTGAAATGTTTTCACGTGTACTGCCTATACCGACTTTGCTGATTCCGTCGGTATAGGTACAGTACTTCGGGAACTAAAATGCCCATTCTCCCTTTTCAAAGATAAGGGTTTCTTTGCCTGATTTTGACGTAGCGATTATGGTCATATCCTCTGCACCTATCATCACGTCCTCATGAACAAGACTTTTGTTTACCCCTAAAGCTTGCAGTTCCGCTTCCGAAAGGCTTTCTCCGCCTTTTACGGTTCCCGGATACCCGGCACCAAAGGCAATGTGACAGGCTGCGTTTTCGTCAAAAAGGGTATTGAAAAAAAGCAATCCGCTTTTATTTATGGGACTGGATGCCGGTACCAAAGCGATTTCTCCGATATGCCGGGCTCCCTCGTCGGTATTAAGTAATTTTCCTAAAACTTCTTCGTTTTTTTCTGCGTGGTGTTCAACGACCTTGCCTTTTTCAAAGCGTACCCAAAAGTTTTCTATTACGGTTCCGTTATAGACATAAGGCTTTGTTCCATAGACAATTCCGTCAACCCGATCCTTATGGGGAGCGGTAAATACTTCTTCCGTAGGAATATTGGCAATAAACGTATAACCTTCCGGGGTAACAGAAGTAGCCCCTTTCCAAAGAGCATGGTCTGCCAAACCGATGGTCAGGTCAGTGCCGTTGGCAGAAGTTAAGTGCAATGTATCAATATCGAGACTGTTTATAAAATACCGTCGATGGATCATTTGTGCAATATGTTCTTTCCATAAAGCTACAACATCTCCGCCTTCTTGTACACGACAGACATCAAAAATAGCTTGCCACAACTTTTCCTGTGCATGTGCTGTTTCTTGGGGGAAAACCTTTTTTGCCCATGCTTCGGAAGGAATGGCAACTATGGTCCACTGTACTTTATCTTTCATAACGTATTCCCGGTATGGCTCTGTGGCAATGCTACGGGCTTTACTGGCTCGGGCTATTTTTTCAGGATCAATGCCGGCGTAAATATCGGGATCGGAAGCGATAATATGTAAAATACAGGCACCACCTTGGCTTTCAAAGTAATCAAGATAGCGACGATAGATGGTAGGCTTTACGTCTTCCAACACTTCAACCTGCGTCCGCTCCATTTGAATACGGGATAGTTTTTCATCGTTGTAGTACACAACAACCTGTTTTGCTCCAGCCTCATAAGCGACTTCTGCACAGGTCCGGGCAAAATCTGCGGCCTCTACCGGCGCATTGATAATCAATGTTTGGCAAGACTGAGGATTAACTCCCACTTCCACCGCAAACCGAGCATATTGTTTTAATAATTCCTGTTTCATATAAACTCCTTTATAGTCCACACGTTGTCATAATCAGTACAAAAAATACTGTTTAACACAGCGTTTGAACCGGTATGGGTAACATACTCACAAGGATTATACCTGTTTTTTCAGTTTAAATCTTCTTTACAGACTAAAATCCCGTTTTTTGTATGCAATAGAAGCAAAAATCAACAGTATCACCGTTAAGGCAGCTATCACCCCAAAAGCTCCGTAAGTTTCCCCTGATAAGGCAAGGGCATTGGTGGGGGACAGCAATTCAAAGGGACTGAAATATTTTAAAAAGTCGGCTTTACCTTCCAGTAATTTTCCCAAGTATCCCAACATGTAGGTGAGCATAACAATACCTGCTCCCAAGCCGGAACTGACGTATTTTGATGACAGGGATGATAAAAACAAACCTAAAGCTGCAAAAAAGAAGGGAACAGTTCCCGTAATTTTTATTACGGCAGACATATCCACCATAGAAAAGGTATCACTGCCGGAAGCAAAACCAAAAATAATTCCTGCAATTCCGACGGATAGCACAACAAAAAAAACGGCACACAGAGCCACCAGTACTTTTGAAAAGTAAATTTCTTTTCTGGTAACCGATAAAGCGTACAGATATTCAATGGTTTTGTTTTTTTCTTCTTTCAGAATCAAATTCATACTGAAAGTCACTGCATAAATAGACATGATGATAATCAAAATATTGAATATCATGCCAAAAAAAGTAACATAATTACCCATTTGAGAAATATCTTCCACACCCATCAGTTGCAGGTATTCTTTAGGCAACATTTCAAATTTTACCTGAGCCATTTCCTGCATGGTAGAAAAAAATGCCATGTACATAGACATAATACCGAACAACACGGCAGACCACACAACTATGGTTTTTACAAAATATTGTAACTGAAAAAGAAACAACGTTTACAGGTACGGAACTGACAAAACTGTATGGGGTAGTGGCAATGATTCTTTCTATGACATTATTAACCTGTACGATTACACCATAAAACCCTGCGTTGGCTGCGAATTGTGTATTCTGAAGGGAACGTGTTCTCTGCAAGACGATGTTCCGGCTTTAATGAATAAATTCTTGGAATACGACGGCATTATTCTTTCATCGCCGGTGTATTTACGGTCCGTGTCCGGTATGCTGAAAACCTTTGTAGACAGAACTTGTTCCTGGTACCACCGTCCCGTATTGGCAGGTAAACCGCTGCTTGTAGTTTCTACAACAAAGGGTTCCGGTTTAGGATACACTTTGGAGTATTTGGAAGATGTAGGCATTCAGTGGGGACTGATGCCTACAGGAAGAATCGGCAGATCCATCAGAAGCATAGGAAATCCTGTTCTTAAAAAGGAATGTAAACCCTTTATTGATACTCTTAAAAAAGGAAAGCGTTTTCATCGACCTTCTTTAAAGTGCATTATGGACTTTAGCGTTCAAAAAGTGCTGTCTTGCAAACTTGGAGGTCTGGACGCAGAGTACTGGGAGTAAAAAGGATGGAATAAGAGCTGTTATTTTTATCCCTGCAAAATCAATCCGGTTAAAAAGGCACTGGGAAACATAACTTTTTCTTTTTTGAACCGAGTTATCAAAAGCCTGAATTAAGAGTAAAAGTCGGAAGGGGCTCATAACAGTTCTGCCATGTACAATGGTAGATGGATTATTCCGTCTTTGACCATGACATCTTTGGTATACAGAATATAGGAGTTACCAAGAACGGATGAGAACTTTTTGCGGAATTTATCCAAAGAGACATGGGTACGATAGTTGCCTGATTTTACTTCTATTGGAGCTATTTTTTTCCCTTGAGTAATCAGAAAATCAATTTCAATATGATTTGTCCGATTCCGACTATCGGAACGGGAATAGAAATATAGACGTGGACGACGATGTCGGAGCATTTGGGCAACAATGTTTTCTGTCAGCATGCCTTGGTTGATGTTCAGTTTATCAAAAAGAATGGCACGATACAGTTCATTGTCTGTGTAGTTTTTGTCTTGAAAGGTATGAGTTACCAAAAGACCGGTGTCCGCCATGTAACATTTTTGAGTGGCGTTGTCTGCACTTAATGCTAGCCCGACGTGGGGATCTGTTGCATTAAAGCAAGCATTTACCACCATTGCTTCATGGAGCCATATAAAGGAATCTTCAAAAGTACGAAAACGTGCCTGTTTGCCCAAGGATGAAAGTTTATATTTTTTCTCTTTTTTTGAAAGCTGTCCCGGTATGCCATCAAAAACGGCAAATACTTTGTCTTCATACCCTTCTGCAAATTTGGCTACATCTTCACGGTAGAGTTTTAGAATTCTGCGTTTAGCAATATCGGATGCCTGAAAATCTTTGCCGTCTAAGTAAGCAAGAACAGATTGCGGCATACCACCTACAAGTATGTACTGTCGAAAATCGTTCATGATCTTTCGATGAAGCGCTGCCCCCAGTGGTTGCTTTATTTCAAAACATTGACGAATCAACGGATATGTCACTTCATCGTCCATGGCCCAGAGGAATTCTTCAAAATCTAACGGAAACATCTCTATGTGATCTTCTTCCGAAGGAATAATAATATCCTGTACATTCTTCTTTAACCGAATCAAAGAGCCTGTTTCAATGTAATCAAATCTGCCATCCGCTACAAAATATTTAATAAGTTGACGTGCTCTTGGGTACTGCTGAACTTCATCAAAGATAATCACTGATTCTCGTTTGTAAAGAGGTGTTGCATAAAAAGCCGCTAACTTTGCAAAGAAAAGATCAAGATTGGCACTATCATTAACAAATAAATCAAGTACATCTGTAGGAGCTTGTCCAAAATCGACCAAAATATAACTTTTGTATTCTGCCTGTGCAAATTTTTCCGCAATATAACTTTTTCCCACACGACGAGCTCCATCTATCATGATGGCTGTTGTACCGTGACTGCTTTGTTTCCAGGCAACAAGCTGGTCATAGATTTTTCTTTTTAGCATTACAGTACTTCCTTTATGAATAAACTATATTATAGCTTGCAATTTAATTATACTTTCCGATGCACGAAAATGCAACTTGTATCAGTGTGTTTTTGCACGAAAATGCAGGTTAAAAAGCTCTGTTTTTGCACTAAAATGCAGGTTTGGGGGAGAGTGGGCTGGGAAAAACCGAGTTTTTGATTGTAAATGAAAATTGAAAGTTCAAGATATTTTGTAAGTGGTTCTCTCTAGGTGCTATTTCTGTTGACTTATTATGATAGAGTGTGTGATATCTTCAATAAACAAAATTTTACATAGGAACTATACTCAATCACGCACCCGTGAAGGTGCGACGTATCAATACGGAAATCGCCATCATACCGCGGGTTTCAATTCACGCACCCGTGAAGGTGCGACCTTAAGCCGGCCGAGGTTGACACCAAGGCGATAGTTTCAATTCACGCACCCGTGAAGGTGCGACCCATGAATATGGATAAGTAAATTGGACAAAATGGTTTCAATTCACGCACCCGTGAAGGTGCGACAAAGAAGGAGAAGTTAAAGATGATGTTTCTGATGTTTCAATTCACGCACCCGTGAAGGTGCGACACAAAGTTCCCGCAGAAAAGATTAAGCAGATTAGTTTCAATTCACGCACCCGTGAAGGTGCGACCAGAAGCGTTAAAAAATCAAATGAGCCAAGTTGATTCAATTCACGCACCCGTGAAGGTGCGACATCTTCAGATAGGCAAGCCGGATTCATAACAGAGTTTCAATTCACGCACCCGTGAAGGTGCGACACTAATCTACTTTTACTATAATAACCTCCATTAGTTTCAATTCACGCACCCGTGAAGGTGCGACCTGATGCTGGTAGTTATTACGATTATGTTAAGCTGTTTCAATTCACGCACCCGTGAAGGTGCGACTACGAATATCACCAAAACGGGGGAGCCAGCCACGTTTCAATTCACGCACCCGTGAAGGTGCGACCCTATGATGATGATCATTTGCCTATGCGTGGCGTGTTTCAATTCACGCACCCGTGAAGGTGCGACTCGTAGATGATTATAAAACTTATTTTTATACTAGTTTCAATTCACGCACCCGTGAAGGTGCGACGATTTCCAAAAAGGCAATGAATTTTTTTATCTTGTTTCAATTCACGCACCCGTGAAGGTGCGACTTTTTTTCCTGCACTATCAATGTCGCTAGATGAGTTTCAATTCACGCACCCGTGAAGGTGCGACGTTCTATTCCTGCGACATTCAGCTTGCCGGTTAAGTTTCAATTCACGCACCCGTGAAGGTGCGACGCAGCAAAAAACAATCCTGTCGTCAAGACGATGGTTTCAATTCACGCACCCGTGAAGGTGCGACTTGAACAGCTGTATCTTCACGACGGAAAATCTGGTTTCAATTCACGCACCCGTGAAGGTGCGACCCTTTACTAACAGCAGATATCCTAGCAACCCAGGTTTCAATTCACGCACCCGTGAAGGTGCGACACTATGGATTTTGAAAATGCTACAGTCCTGAAAGTTTCAATTCACGCACCCGTGAAGGTGCGACGATAGTTATGAGTTTTCGCAGCGGATCGCGAGAGTTTCAATTCACGCACCCGTGAAGGTGCGACATTGTTAATTTATTTCGTTCTTGCTCTGTGAGGTTTCAATTCACGCACCCGTGAAGGTGCGACAGTATAATACTTAATTTATTAAATACAAAATAGTTATACTTACTTTTGCGCGAACCTTCTAGCCCCGCTCTAATTATATCAGAACAATGGAATTTTATGAACTATTTCAGCTAAATGAAATGATGTTTACTATATGTTCGCGATGTTTTTTTCTTATAAAATTAGAATTCCTTGAGGATTTAATGGTTTCTTTTGACCAATATGTTCTATTTTTCTCTCCCAGTTAGCTCCAAGAGAATAAAAACGTAGACTATCAAATTCTTGGTTGATTTCATTTAACAATTTCTTTTTTAGCTCTACCCATTGTCCTGGATCTACAAGACACTCAAAAACTGAGTATTGTACTCTTTGTCCATAATTTTCTAAGATTTTTGCAACACGGCGGAGTCTTTTTTCTCCTTTTTCATCTTTTGCAACATCATAGCTGACAAGCATCATCATTTTTATCTTCCCCTACTTATAAATATAAACTGGATAACCATCAATGTCGCCTCTTATAAAACGAGCCAAAAGTTTTGCCTGGGTATGGAATAATATTGCTAAATGCATTTTTTTTTCTACATAGGGATGAGTAACTACAACTTCTTTCTTTTTTTGGTAAGCAGTTATAAGTGTCTTACGTGCATCATCGTTCATAATAACAGCAGTACTTGCAGATGTTTCAAATTGTACAGGGGAAATTTCATTTCGGTTAATCAATGATAAAACTAACCTGTCAGCAAAAAAAGCTCTAAACTCTTCCATGAGATCTAAAGCAAGACTCAATCGACCGGGACGGTCACGATGCATAAATCCTACAGCTGGATCTAAACCAGTACATTCCAAAGCGCTAATCATGTCATGATAGAGCAGTGTATAGGTATAGGAGAGCATAGCATTTATATTATCAAGAGGTGGACGACGATTTCTTCCTAGGAACTGAAAAGCATCTTTTTGAGAAACAATCATCTCATCAAAAACGGAAAAATATGTTTCAGCAGAATCACCTTCTATCCCTCTGATTTTTTCCAAATCATTTTCGTTATCAATTTTTATAATATTATTACTTAGTTTTTTTATTGCATTTTTAACTTTATCATGATCAATTTTTTCACCATGATCTCTAATTGCCCTTTGTAATACAGTTTTCTGATTAGCTATTTTTCCTATGACAAAGTATTTAGCTACTTTAGCAGATTGTTTTTTATCATCTGAAAGTCGATACTGGGCTTTTCTCAAAAGGACATTCCCGGCAACAGGGCCCTGCACTCTGGCAAGAAATTTTCCTGTTTCAGAAAGCATACTGATAGTTATATTTTTCTCAGGACAGGCTCCCAATAAAAACGGGCTGACGGAAATATTACCGAAGCAGACAATACTGTCAAGGGTTATAAGTGGAATTCTTGCCTTGATTTCATCGCCGACAATAATTTCAACAGCCTCTCCCTTTTTGTGTAAGTAACTTTTTTGAGTTGTCACATATAATGTATTCAGAAACCGTTGCATAATTTCTCCAATACCAATTAGATTCAAAAATATAGGGATAAATTCTATAAAGCAGGCGATATTTCCTCTTCTTCATTCAATCTTCGTTTTAAATAAATATTTACAGATTTATTGCGTCCGGTTGATTCGGGGAAACACTCATCTATAAAAGAACAGCTTTCACATTTCTTATGGTATTCAGCTTTGGGAGTCAGTCCATCTTCCACCAAATGATGAAATCGCAACGCCAACTCTTCCGTTTCTTTTCTTAATTCCGCCGTTATCGGCACAGAAATCCTACGACGAATTTTAAAATAAAATAAAGCCCCCTCGCTGACAGAACTCCCCAGCATTTCCTCAAGACATATTGCCTGCGCACACAGCTGAACTTCATCACTTGTGTCCGGTTTCGGTTCTCCGTGTTTATATTCTACGGGAATGATTCTGCCATCCCGATAAAACTCAACCGCATCGGTTTGTCCGATCAGCCCCAATTTTCGGGAAAAAATTTTTAACCCCCGTTCCGTACGAATATGATTTCGCGATTCGCCCGCTCCTCCGTGGACTTTCTCATGTAAAACCCTCCCTGAAGCTGTAAAGAAATTTTCCTTCCAAAGCTGCTCAATATGAATCAAAGCACACTGCCGCGGGCAAAAGCGTAAATGCTGAAGCCCGCTCAACAGCAGATAATCGGATTCGGGGTACATCAAAGTTTGACAACAGTCTTAATTTCCGTCAAAGGAACACCGTCTAATGTAATTGTATAATCCGAAAAATCT
>JAHLFV010000103.1 GCA_018883625.1 Candidatus Treponema excrementipullorum | reverse complement strand
GAATAAAGAAACACGTGGCCGGGTAAACTATTTTAAGGTGAACTTTGATATATTGGCAGATAGAGACGTGTTGAGTGAAATAATAAGCGAAAAGGATTCCATTTTTAAGAGTTTTATTCAGTACATGAAGTATCTTTCATCTGAACAAAAAAAGTTTGTAAAAACAAAAAAGAACGATTCTTTTGATAGGGAAACAGCCAGCCGCATCTATGATTTATTGAATGATACTTATGAAGAAAGACGGATAATGTATAACGATGGCGATTTGACCTCTGAAAAACCGGAACGAGCAAAATCAAAAACACAGCTTCAAAGGAACAAACCTATTGAAAAGAAATTAATCCGCTTGTCTCAAACCTACAATGACAACGCAATCAAACACGCTTTTGCGGCTTATACCGACTCTGTTTTCAAAGAAGAAAAATCACCTGAAAACTTCATGGGGTATTTCCTGTCTTATGATGATACTACGGACTCATTCGGTGTATTTGAGTATTATCTAAATTATTTCAACTTAAACTACGGCTATAAAAATAAATGATATTTTAATTGAGGGAGGGAGTACAACTCACGAATGTGAGTTTACAGTACCACTCCCTCTATTCTTTAATAAACTTTCTGTTATTATACTTCAATATACTTTTGTATGTTGAAATCTACATACCCCTTGTAGAAATCTACAAATATATACGCAGAAATCTACATACCTCTTGTAGAAAACTGAAAATGAAATCATTTATTTGTAGAAATCAGCAAATAAAAACACCTAAAATACAAAATATCAGCAATTTATAAATTTACATATTTAAGATGCTGTAAATATGCTGTTGACTTGCCCCACTGCGGAAAAGAAATAAATATCAAGGTTGAGTAGTGTGACCTGTCTTACTTCTGTAATTTCAAAATCAACTGTTATATTAATACATTGGTATCATTGGTATCAAATCGGTATCAGTGATACCGTTAAAAGGTATATTAGTATCACTGGTATCACAACCCCCTCTATAGAGGGGTGTGTACATGATACTACTTTTATCCCATGTTGCACTTTTACTGTGGTGTCAGCAAATAAAGGCTATTTGATACCGAAATGAAATATCGAGATTGAGTAAAAAAACACCCCGAACTGAAACTACTCAGAACGGGGTTATTTGTTGTCTTAATAAACGGTCTCGCCTCACGGCGGTACACTATCATTTAGAATGTGGCTGCGGAAAGCTCCTTTGAGATTCTTTCCACCGCTACACGTATCTTGTCATACTGCTTTTGCCCGGCATTGGTTACTCCTGATGTGTATTGACGCATCAAAGAAGGATTGATACCTGCCATTTCTGCAACCTTTGTAACATTCAAGAATGAGAAATAGTTAAAGAAAGACTGCATATCGTACCTGAATGTAAAATCAAGCTCCGGCACTTCCTGTCCTTCCTCTTTTTGCAGCTCCTTTATTTCTTGATACGCCTTCATCATATCCTCTTTTGCCGCTTCTGCTGTATCTCCATATCCAGCCAAGCCAAAACCCGGTAAATCTTCTTCTACAAAACATGAGTAATACCCATCTTTTGCCTTTTCCATAATTGCCGTAACTTTCATACTTCCTCTTTTTAGTAAAAGGGGTACGGCAATATGCCGACCCCATTGCCTCAACAAAAAACATCTTCCAATCATGAAGCTAAAAAGGTTGGGGGAACTAATCCCCCAAAAGAACCTTTCTTGCTTTACGTTCCATTCCGGTCGGTACTTCCTGTTTGCCGTGCCTTGACAAAGCAAACTTGTTTCCCGTCTTGGGACTGTACCAAATATCGTGGTTAGCCCCGTGCCTGAGAACGTAACAACCTGCTGCGGTCAATTCCGCAAAAAACTGATTGTACTTCATAATTTAAAAGACCGTTTATTTATTAAGACATTGCAAAGATAGCGTTTTCGCTATAATCTACCAAATAAAAACATAACTTTTTTGCTATATTTTGAAATTTATTGGTACGAACAATCTTCGTACCTGACCGATATATTACAGGGGTCGGAAAACTTGTCCGAACCTGCAAATAGTATCTACTTAATCTTATTACTGAGGGGGTCTGTAAAACAAAGACTCCCTTTGATGATGTCTATTTGACTGACACCATGTAAGGGGGTTACTGTTTTAGGAACTCTATCAATGATATAAGTAAATGATTTTCACCAATGTCAGTTTTGACCTATGGCTTTCGTCCTCTACACGGAAGAATGTTCCGACCTGACCGTAATAGTGTTATGTTTAGCTACCGTTAATAATGTTATCGGGGGTAAGCTCAAAATTGAGTTGAGCTGTTTTTAATACGTGATTTTTTCGTATTTCAGTCATAAGTAATTGATTATTACCGTAAACGCAAAATTGCGTTGAGTTACATAAATGCCAGAATTTCCGGCATTTTAAATCCGTAGAAATTACTGGTGGATGATGCGGGAAATGTCACAGTGGAACCCGATAAGCCCGTCTATTGGAAGAACACCCAGACTGCCGATGTCACTGCCTGGTATCCCGCCGAGAGAAGCAGTGTGGACTTCATGTTTCAATCTCGGAATGGCCTGACCTACGTGCTGCGCGGCATCGGCACGGGCAACCACCAATCGCCCGTTACCTTGCAGTTCAAGCACCAGCTGGCCAAGGTGCGCGTGGTGGCCAAGGGCAAAGCCCAGGTGAGAAACATGGAGATGGTTAATCTCCCAGGGGTTTGTTACATCGAGGAGGGAATCATAACGGGACAGTCACTCCCTATTAACCGTATTCTGATGCCTCGGGTGGAGCGCGAGGGCATAGACACCTACTGGGAAGCCAATGTGGGACCCGGCGTGGAGATACAGTGGTTCAGTCTTGATGGCATGACCTTCGCCCTGAACACTCCCGTCACCACGCAGGCCGGGGCACTGCACACCATCACCTGGACGGTGAACAGCGCGGGCACACAGAGTATCCGCCTCTCGACTGACAGCATCGGCAACAACGGGACAGAACAGTCACAGTGACCCATACAAGGGTATCATGGAACACCCATATAAGGGTAT
>JAHLFV010000102.1 GCA_018883625.1 Candidatus Treponema excrementipullorum | reverse complement strand
CTTTGTACAAAAATCTACTCCCGACTCTTTTTCTAACAATAGGGTGAGAATGGCAACAAAAAAGGAATGTCCCAAAACGCTTGTTTTAGGTACCCGTGGCGTTTGATTCCAGCGGGTTTGAAAGCGTAGTTGCTCCAAAATCATCAATACACTGTAAGGACGTTGTTTTGTTACCAAAAGCTGCAATCCCCGCAAATCAAGGAACTTTTGCAATTCTCTGTTGAGCTCTGTTTCAATGGGCTGCAAACGAAACTTTTCGTTTACTACGGATATCATTTCAAATTCTCGCATGGTAGAAAACTTATGAGCTGCCCGTAACACTCTGGCTGTCCGCCCTATCACTGAGTCGGGATCGGGAGCCGGTGCCGTACAATAGTTTTCAAAAGCCTTAAACAGAGCTTCGTCTTTGATGATATTTTTATACTGTTTTACTACCCATAAGTTAAGCTTTTTGTATTCTTCGGGGTATTCTTTGCGAATCATTCGCTGAACGGGAGCTTTTATGTCACACAAAGATATTTTTCTTAATAAATCAAAAAAAGAAGCATAAATCATCCAGTCCCAGTCAATAAGGTGTCCGGCTTCTTCTTCGTACTTTCCTATTAAATATGCCAAAACCATTTTTTCGGCAGCTTTGTCCATTTCAATCAAATCAAAGGGACGAACCAAATCGTTCCATCGTTCAATGGAAAAACCTTCAAAAATTTTCAGCGTAAACTCTTTTGTTAACATAAAAAGTCCTCTTAGCGGACAATGGAACTGAATAATTGCGTAGTCAACAATCCCCAACCGTCAACCAAAACAAATAGCATCAGTTTAAAGGGCATTGATATTTGCACAGGCGGCAACATAATCATTCCCATGGACATAAGGATACTGGCAACCACCATATCTATAACGATAAAGGGGATATAAAGAATGACACCTATTTTAAATGCCACCGTCAGCTCATTCAAAATATAAGCAGGAACCAATACATATGTAGGAACATCGGCCAAGGTTTCAGGCTTATCAAGACCGCCCATAGACATAAACAAAGCGATGTAATCTGTATTGCTACCCATTTGTTTGTACATAAAAATACGTAAGGGAGCCTCTGCTTCCAAATAGGCTTCTTCTATACCGATTTGTCCGTCGGCAAGAGGACGGTAAGAATTATCGTAAATAGCAGTAAAAGTCGGCCACATGATAAAAATAGTCATAAAAAAGGCTATACCGTTTAATACTGCCGTAGGAGGTACCTGCTGCAACGACAAGGCTCTTTTTATAAAATCCAGTACAATGGTAAACCGCAAAAAACAGGTTACAAGAATCAAAATACTGGGAGCCAAGGTCAGCACTGTCAGCATCAAAAGAAGCTGCAGAGAAAAAGCCACTTCCTGTCCGGAATTGGGGGCTCGAATACTTACATCTACAGAGGGCATATCCAAGCCGTTTACAGTACCGGTCATATCAGTCCGTCCCGTAGTAGCCCCTTGAGGAAAAGTTGTCTGAGAATACACGGGAAGAGATGCAAAAACACACAATACCAGTACAACAAAGAACTTAAGAGTTGTTTTAACACTAAGACGCATTTTCACCGCTAAAGCTCCCGATCCTCTGTAGATTCATTTATACGACTTCGCTGATTTTTCAGGAATTCAACGCTGCTTTCTGTTTGAATCGTTACACGGTCTTTTTTTTCTTTCCTGACATCGTTTTTAGGAACACCGGTAGAAAATTTACCCAATAAATCGGAAAATCTCAACGAACCTTTTTTATCCCTGGAAACAGGAGCATGCAAATTCATGGCGTCTACCAATTCTTTGTCTTCTACCTCTGCAATAAGATTGATACTGCTTTCTCCCGCACCGATTATGTATGCTTTATCTTTTAGAGTGATAACATGCACACTTTTACCCGGACCCAATGGTAATGAAGCAACTTTTTTCAAGTAAGGATCGGAAACATTTCCTACCCCGGTTGTCTTTTTGAGAAAAGCGAAGAAAAAATAGATAAGTGCTATAACGACTGCAAGAACAAGTATCATTCTGACAAAAAACCATACTCCCAAAGAAGTATCTTCAGGAGTAACAGCCACAGTATCTGTATTGATTGCAATGTTAGATTCTTCAGCTCTTAACCCCTGAGCCGTGTCCGAAAGAACGATATCCTGTTCTGAAACAGTTTCTGTAACAGCTTTTGTTGCAACTTCTGTAACAGCTTTTGTTGCAACTTCTGTAACAGCTTCTGTTGCAGGAGCCGTTACCTCTCCTGAAACTTCCTGAGCACTGACGAAAAACCCACACAGAAGAAGCATCAAAGAGAGGAAACAAACTTTCTTAGTATACACCGCAAGAAAACCCATACAACGGCCTAGCCGCTTACCCGCTCCAAGGGAGACAAGATTTCTGTTACACGAACACCGAAGTTTTCGTCAATAACAACAACCTCACCTTTTGCAATAGGTTTATGGTTAACAAGAATATCTACGGGCTCACCGGCCAATTTATCCAACTCGATAATTGTACCTTCACCCATACCCAAAATTTCTTTGATTTGTTTCTTGGTGCGTCCCAATTCTACGGTCATTTCCATGTAAACATCCATGATTAGACCGATATTTCCCTGTTCTACAGTACTTACGCCTGCCTGTAAACCGGGGAACTGCAAAGACTGTACATTGGGAGCTCCCATTCCCACAGGAGAAGAAACAAAGCCGTTGCCCATTCCGTTCATATTCATACCCCCACCCATGACCGGATTCATGTTCGTAGCATTTGTATTCATCATGCCGGCAGGTTGCCCCATCGACATGTTCATATTTCCCATAGTTTGCATAGGCTGAGAAGCGGCAGCCTGTCCCTGTCCACCTAAAGCTGCAGATATCTGTTCTGCTGCACTGCCGGAAACTGCTTCCCACAACACATAAGGTGTACCGTCTAAGGTTACCGTGTAAGAAAACAGCGCAAAAGATCCCTGCGGAAACCGTACCATCGCTTTAGGACAGTGAATTGACTCTCCCGGATTACATGCCAATCCGGGGAAGTTACCGTTCTTTGTTAAATCTGTTATCTCTGCCCCTGTATGCTGAGAAACAACTTCCGTAATTACGGAAAGAGCCATGTCATCTAACTCAACATTGTCTTCTTTGTTAATCAGTCCTACCAATTTTTTGGCAAAATCTGTTGATAACACATACAGATGATCTCCCTGAAGCCCTGCTGAAAAATCTGCCATAACGGCAACGACCTCTTCGGGAAGTACAGATAAAAATTTATCTCGGTTAACGCTCTCTACAGATACGGATCCGGCAGAAGCAGACATACCTGTCATGGAACCGATATTGGAAGCTAACCTGTCTTTTACTCCGGTGGCAAACTGAGTCAACACGCCCGTATCTATATTGACACTAGAGGATGGTGAAGAAGCTCCAGAAAGTCCACCCATGTCTACTCCAGATAACAAAGCATCAATTTCATCTTGAGAAATGGCACCATCACTCATATGTATCCTCTCCTTCTACGGCTAACTCATCCAGCTGCTCGGAAGTTTCCTGTTCCAGTTTGCTGAGCACCTGAACTGCCATTTTTTTTCCTATTACGCCGGGCTGGCATAAAAATTTCTTCTTGTTTCCTACACTTAATGTTATAGGATCTGTAATTCTCACATTAGATAATCGGACAGTATCGCCCACACTTAAAGACAAAACATCCCGAATAGGCAAAGATACGGAACCGATCTCCGCTACAACGTCCATATCCACATCAGCCAGTTTTTCTTTCAATACCCCTAGGTACTGAGTCGTGGAACTTCTGCGTACAGAAGAAAACCAGAACTGAGAAGATAATTTTGAAATAATCGGCTCAATGGTAATATAGGGAATACAGAAGTTCATCATACCTTCTTCCTCCCCAACCTTTGTTTCCAATGTTACCAATACTACCATCTCTGAAGGGGGAACAATCTGGGCAAACTGCGGGTTTGTTTCAATCTGTCCCAACCGTGGTCGTAAGTCGATAACCTGGGTCCATGCTTCTCTCATGTTTGCAAGTATTCGAACAATAATGCCTTCCATTACGGATTGCTCAATATCGGTCAAATCCCGCTGAACTTTGGCACCCTGACCGGTTCCACCAAACAGACGGTCTATCATAGAAAAGGTAATAGCAGGATCTATCTCTAAAATAGCATTACCCTTCAAAGGATCCATATTTATTACCGCAAGTGTCGTAGGTGTAGGAATAGACCTGATAAACTCTTCATAAGTCAACTGATCTACCGATGCCACATGGACGTGCACCATACTCCGTAACTGAGCAGAAAGACTGGTAGTTGTCAAACGGGCAAAGGTTTCGTGCATAATAGACACAGTACGAATCTGTTCTTTTGAAAACTTATCCGGACGTTTGAAATCGTAAATTTTGATTTTACGAGTATCATTTACCGGCTTAAATTCCTCTGCATCTGCATTTCCGGAACTGATCGCGGCGAGAAGCTGGTCTATTTCGTCCTGTGACAAAACTTCATTCATATCACTACCCTATTAATACTGTTCTACTACCTGCAAAGACTTAAACTGTACATCTCTGATTTTTGAAGAACTGAGTATATCGTCGTTGATCGCATTGCGGATCTCGATACACCGTTTATCTTCATTCTGAGGTTTCAGGTCTTCTACAGTCAACTGTGAAAAATACCGTCGTAAAAATGACACAATTTCAATCTGACGTTGTGTAATTTCTGTTGAAGCTGCTTTATCACCTACTTTATATCCGATAACTACATCCACGATAACACTTGCAGGAACAGGATCAACCGTTTTCGTAGTGATCTGACCCAAAGAAGTATACCAATCCAATACTTCTCTCTTTCCTACATATTCCTCTGAGATAGGGATATATTGCTGGTGAGCGGTATTTCCGCTGACAATTTTTACCGTAATAACGGAAACCGTTACGATAATTATGATTGCACCTAAAATGATAGCAATCCATTTCAGCAGCATCGGGAATAAACCGCCAACGCCCTTGCCTTTTTTGTCTGAACCACTGGTATTCTCGGTGTTATCATCAAATCCCAAATCGTCATCAGCCATAAATACCTCCTTCTGATCCTTTCCTTTTCAGAACTATATTACAGTGTTCAATCCTATATTAAAAATGTCCGTCGTCAAGAATAATAATATCTACACGGCGGTTATATGCCCGACCTTCTGCTGTGTCATTTGACACCTTTGGACGGGTATCTGCATATCCGGCAACGGAAAACTGTCCTTCGTTAACTCCGAAGTCTGCCAGATAATGAAGTACATTCGTTGCTCGGGCAGTAGACAACTCCCAATTGCTAGCAAAAGCATCATTAGACACAGGGGAATTATCTGTATGTCCCTCTATACGAAACCGTCTGTCTTTCAAATCTGCATCAGATAAGAACTGTGCAAGACGCAACATGGTTTCTCGGGTGTCATCGATTCTTAGATTTGCACTTCCCGGTGCAAAAAAAGCATCAGATGCCAATGTTATTACAAGCCCCCGTTCATCACTGGACAGGGTTATCTTGTTTGTTTTCACGTCGGGAGCGAAAACGCTGATAGCCTTCTTAACGGCTAATCCCAAAACCTTTCCCTTCTCTGCAGCCGGTAAACTGTTGATGGTATTACCTAAATCTGCCAACCGTCCCGCTGAAAGAGACTGACCGCCACCGTTGGGATCTCCCTGTATGGAAGCTGTTAAAGCAGCCATTTGCACGGCGTCTATCTCTGTGGGGTTAAACAACGCGACGAAAAAGCAGAGCATCAAGGTAATCATGTCACCGTAGGTTGTCATCCATGCCAAAGAAGCCTGACCCGGTTCTCTTTTCTTCCTCTTAGCCACGACCTCCTCCTAGTCCTTAAGAACATCGGCTTCTATAGCCTTTCTTGATTTCGGATCCAAATAGGTAAGCAATTTTAGTGCAAGAATACGGGGGTTATCACCGGCCTGAATAGACAATACCCCCTCGATTATCATTTCCTTGATACGCATTTCCTGACTATTCTGATTGATCAGTTTTTGTGCCATAGGACCGATAATCCAGTTTGCCATCAATGATCCGTACAAGGTAGTAACAAGAGCAACAGCCATGTTAGGACCGAGAGAAGACTTGTCTTCCAAGTTTCTCAACATACCAATCAATCCCAATACGGTACCGATCATACCGAAACCGGGAGCGTAACCTGACCACTGGGTCATAATATTTATATATACCATGTGACGGGCTTCAACCTGATCCATCTCACTTTCCAAAATAGTCCGGATAACTGCACCGTCAGTACCGTCAACAACAAGACGGAGACCGGTCTTCATAAACTCGTCTTCCAAGTCTTCCAACCCTTCTTCCAAAGCCAAAATACCCTCACGACGGGCTTTTTCCGACAGGGCTACCATGTTTTGTACCAACACTTTTTCACCAAAATCGGGGATTTTAAAAACCTTCCCCAATACTTTGAATGTATGAAGAACGTCCTTCATGGGAGAAACAATCAAAATCGCACAAAACGAACCTCCGATAGTCATGAACACTGAAGGAATATCAATAATTCCCATCAAGGAACCACCGGAAGTAATAACAGACATGATGATCGCGGCTACACCACCCACCAAACCAATTATTGTTGCTATATCCATGGAAAAACTCCTCTACCTGTTTTATTCTTCATTCTTGAAAGCACCGATCCGGCGACGATACTCGACAATTTTATCTAGAATTTCTTCGGGGGAATTCTTAACTACAACATGTTTCCCAGACAGCATGGTTAAAGTGACATCGGGATTACACTCTATGGACTCAATCTGATGGGGATTAATCCAATATCGTTTTCCGTCTAAACGCATAACTTCAATCATAGGCAACAATTCCGAGAAGGTATAAATACCCCTCTGTACAATCCTCCGAGCTCATTCTATTACAATATCGGTTTTTTGTGAATAAATATGAGAAAAAAAAGCTGTAATATGATTTATTTTCAAAAAAAATAATACACAAATACACAAAATTAAAGATTTTCCCATATTTATCCCCGATAAAAAAAATGCCGATTTTGAAAACTTCCAAAATCGGCAACTTTACTTGCTAAGTACTTTAACGTTTCAGACTCATTACTGTTTCCAACAATGTGTCAGCTGTCTGAATTGTTTTTGAGTTAGCCTGGAAACCACGCTGAGTAACGATCATATCCGTAAACTGTTCTGTTAAGTCAACGTTAGACATTTCCAAAGCACCGGCCAACATAGAACCTTTTCCGGCAATACCGGAAGTACCGATATTAGCCAAACCGGAGTTATTTGATTCTACATAGGTATTGTCTCCGGCTTTTTCCAAACCACCCTGATTTGTAAAGGTAGCCATGGCAATTTGTCCGATTACTCTGTTTGTTCCGTTAGAATAAACACCGGTAATGGTTCCTGTAGAATCGATTTTAAAGTTATCCAAGTAGCCCATGGTGTATCCGTCCTGGTAGAATGCCTTGGTTGAACTCTGAGAAGCACTCTGGGTTACTGTGTTTTTCAAACTTCCGATGGTTCCCAAATTAATATTCAATGTCTGACGATAAGGATTGCCGGCATCATCGGGATTTGCACCGGGAACATTGAAAGATGTCTGTACTACAATTTCACCGGCAGGATTTGATACGTTACCGGCGGTGTCTGTTACTGACTGTAATGTTCCGTTATTGTCAAAGTTGATGATGAAAGTATTTCCTGTACCGTCTGTTGTTCCCAAACCGACACGGGTTTGAGTATTTTCTACACTTTCAGGATCAATCTGAACTGTAGCCTGCCACTGATTGGGATTACCGGTCACACGGGTAAAAGATACAGACAAGATGTGTTCATTACCAAAGCTGTCATAAATCTTTTGCTCTGTAGCCCATGTTCCCTTTGCAATGTCGGCAGGACTTGCACCTTCAAGGATTTCCGGAGTGTTTTTATTCAAGTTACAAGCAAAATTAACATATTCAGTTGCTTTTGCAGGATCTTTTTGTCCGATAGGAATAATCAAATCTTCTGTGGCACTGGCCGTATTCAACACAACTTCACCGTTCATTTCTTGTGCCATCCATCCCTGAACCCGCATTCCGTTGGCAGGATTTACCAATGTTCCCTCACTGTCAACACCGAAAGCACCGGCTCGGGTGTAAAATGTTTCTTCACCATTTTTCAATACAAAGAAACCGTTTCCCTGAATTGCAACATCGGTAGAAACACCTGTTGTCTGCAAATTTCCCTGAGTAAAAATGGTGTCAATGCTAGCAGTCATAACACCGAGACCTACTTCTTTGGGGTTAACACCGCCAACTTCTGTGGTAGGACGGGCTGCCCCGGAAATTTGCTGGGAAATCATGTCCTGAAAATTAACACGACCTTTTTTAAAACCTGTCGTATTAACATTTGCAACGTTGTTACCGATTACATCCAGACGTGTCTGGTGGTTCTGCATTCCGGATACACCGGAGTAAAGTGATCTCATCATATAACTACCCTCTTAATCACCATATACGGATTTAATCTGATCCATTGAATAT
>JAHLFV010000101.1 GCA_018883625.1 Candidatus Treponema excrementipullorum | reverse complement strand
GGACTGTTCCTGTCCTGTATTGTCCGACAGAGGACCGTAGATTCTGGAGACAATATTTTGACCGGGCAAAAGTAACGCCCCACATAAAAGGCAATATTTTGTTGCCGCTGTTTCTTTCTTGTCTGAGGAAGGTGCCGACCTTTTTTGGGGAGTAGGAATTCTGTCTTCATCTTGCATTTGTGTGTAACGGGAATACGCGAAAATCGTCAGCAAAACAAAGACAGCAATAAGCAACACAAGAAACAAGTCTGTCATGTTATTTTAAGAAAAACCTCAATAATGAACTTATTTTTTTATTAAAGGGCGGATATCGCAATGAGTTATCCAAGAAATTTTTCTTTGTCAAAACAGATTTTTTATGGGTAAAGGTTTCAAATCCTGCTTTGCCGTGATATGAACCCATGCCACTTTGACCCACACCACCAAAGGGTAAATGATGGGATGTCAGGTGCAGTATAGTGTCATTGATGCAACCACCACCGTAGGGTAAAGAATTTACAATCTTTTTTTGCACCTCTTTGTTTTCCGAAAACAGATACAGTGCCAAAGGATGAGGCTTTGATAACACGTATGCTATTGCCTCATCTATTGTATCTACAGGGATAACAGGTAAAATCGGGCCGAATATTTCCTCTGCCATAACGGGAGCATCGTATGTAGGGGAATCCAAAATTGTGGGGGTAATTTTTCGCATCTCTTTGTTGTAAATTTTTTCTTCCACAGAATGGGCTTTGCCGTTAGCCGGATTGGTACCGTTAGCCAAGTTTAATAAACGATAAAAATGTCTTTCATTTATAATTGACGGTAATCCGCTTTCTTTTTCTGCGGGATGGTCTCCATAAAACTGTGATATAGCAAGCAGCATGTGTTGGATCAGTTGATCTTTGATTGTGCTATCCACAAGAACGTAATCGGGGGCTACACAGGTTTGCCCTGCATTGAGAAGTTTTCCCCATATAATTTTTTTTGCTGTTGTTTTGATATCCGTAGTGTTATCTACAATGCACGGACTTTTACCACCTAATTCCAAACATACCGGTGTTAAGTGTTTTGCGGCAGCATCCATGATCTTTTTTCCTACAGAGGGACTGCCGGTAAAAAAGATAAAGTCATATTGCTCCGTGAGAAGCTGTTGATGCAGCTCGTTGTTTCCGAAGATCACGGTGACGTATTCGGGAGAAAATATTTCTCCTATGATGCGAGCAAGTAAAGCCGATGTATTGGAAGAATTTGAAGAAGGTTTTAATATAACACAGTTACCGCCGGCTAAAGCAGAAACTAAAGTGGTAAGAGACAAATTCACCGGGTAATTCCATGGAGAAATAATCAAAACGCACCCATAGGGGTCAGAGTATATATGGCTACTTGCCGGTTGACATGTAACAGGCGTATGAACCCGTCGTGGTTTTACCCAAGATTTTAAATGTTTGATGGTATAGCTTATTTCGCTTAAAACCATTCCGATTTCTGTTAAATATGATTCATAAGGTGTTTTCCCCAAGTCTGTCTGTAATGCTTGGCATAAATCGCTCTCATGGGAGATAATGGTATTTTTTAATGTGGTAAGTTGCTGAATGCGGAATGCAACATCTCTTGTTGCTCCCGTAGAAAAAAAAGCTCTTTGAGCTTCAACCAATTGATGAATAGATAAAGAGTCCATTCCCCATTATAGATAGAAATAAAGAAAGTGACAATAAGAAAGCATGGATGATTTATCCATGTTTGTTAAGTCCTATTTTTCAAGTAAAAGGGCAGACACCGTTAAATCAAAAGATTTTTGTAAGGCTTGAATGTCTTGTGGACCGAAAACCGTCAACCTAAAAACAGCTGCTTCTATCAGGTTAAAAATCAATTCATTTGCTTCATGAACATTTACTTTTTTAAAATTACCTGATGTAATGCCGTCAATAATCACTGTTGATAGTAAATGCCTCAATCTGATGATGCGTCTCTGTACTATTTTTTTTGTATCTTTTCCCGTATTTTTTAACTGCAATAAATAGGTAAGGGTGATAACAAAAAGTCTGTAATTGTCCACGCACTTTTGTAAAATGGTGTGGAGAACAGATTTTAGTCTTTCTTCATAGGACAAGTCTCTGTTATCGATTATTTTCAAAAGAGAGGATTCTATTTCGTTTGTTAACTGTTTTATACTCCAAGCAAATATTTCTTTTTTGTTCTTAAAATATATATACAATGTAGTACGGGTGACACCGCATTTGTCAGCTATTTTTTGAAAAGTAACGTCTTCATAGCCGTTTTCCATAAATAGATCCAAAGCCTTGTCTAAAATTTCCTTCTTTCGTTTTTCATGCTCTACAACAATCGCCATTTTTATTTCCTCGGAAAATTAAACTGATAAAAAAATGTATCTAAATTGCCACTTTTTAATTTTTTTGAAGAAGAAGCTTTCTTCCCGATATCTTCTTCAAAAGAGGGTTGAGATGTAATAAATCCCAACGTCCATCGGGGAAACGCTTTAAAAAGTTGTGCCATATCCTGATACAAAAGTCTTGCATCTTCTGCATCTCCCAATCGCTCTCCGTAAGGAGGGTTGCCTATCAACACTCCCTCGTCATAGGGGGCTGCCAATTCTCTGAAATCAGCCTGTTGGAAATCGGGGCGAACAATGCGACTGTCGCTCCCGATAAGTTGCAATGCCCGTCCTGCAGTGACCCCAGCTCGCTCTGCATTTGCCCGAGAACGCTGGACGGCTTCCGGATCAATATCTGTACCGGTAATTCGTGTCTGACATTCAGGACGGATAAGTTCTGCCTGTGCATATCTGATAGCTTCTGCCCGTTCTTTGTTATATATGGGCAGATTTTCCAACGCAAAACGTCGTCCAAACCCGGGAGCTACATTGTAAGCGTAGAGCATGGCTTCGCAGGCAATGGTTCCTGAACCGCAAAATGCATCGTGAAGAGGGGTTTTTCTTCTCCAACACAGCAGTTGCAATAACACAGCTGCCAGCGTTTCTCTGATAGGAGCAATACCTCCGTCCTTTCTGTATCCACGTCTGTGAAGGGGTACGCCGGATAAGTCTAAAAGCACAAACACTTGGTTGTTTTCAATGTATATGCGTACATCTGCCTGGGAACCTGTTTCCGGCATGGTATGGATATGCCAGACATCCCCTAATTTTGTATACACCGCTTTATGCACAATGCCCTGAATACTGTGTTCTGAGGAAAGTTTGCTTTTGTGTGTTCTTACTTTGTCGATAACAAGTCTTACGTCTTTGTAAAAATAGTCCTGCCAGGGAATATTGTATACGCCGTCAAAAAGGCTGTCAAAATCTTCGGCCTTGTATGATGCCAATTGCAGATAAATTCTGTCAGCTGTTCTTAAGCAGAGATTAGCTTTGAATAGAGCATCATCATCACCCAAAAAAGTAACCCGTCCCGGTGTTTTAACACCCTTCATATCTTTTAAAGAGTATCCGAGTTGTTTTATTTCATTTCCGAGAACTTTTTCTGCTCCCAAAGCACAGAGGGCTACAAGTGTATTCATAGAATGAGAATAACACTAAATCAAAAAATGTGCAATTGTCAGGGTAAAATATTTTGTTGCAGTGAAAATTCAGGATTTAAAATTGTCAGCGTAGGTACCACAGCAGGTGTGGCAAACACTTGGTTATCTTCCCGAATCATAATGCCTTCTGCTTTTTCGCTTTCTATCAAAGTAAGCCCTTGGATGCACCCTAAGATATAGGAACTGGTAGAAAGTGCATCTGCCAGCATAGAACTTTCGCTGATGATAGTTGAGGAAATCACCTCATTTTCTTGGGGGTACCCTGTTTTAGGATTTAAAATGTGGTGGTATCGAACACCGTCTTGTTCAAAAAACCGTTCGTAAGCTCCGGAAGTAACTATACTTTTGTTTTCTGTCTGAAGTTTAATTATCGGTGCTCCTGCAGGATCTCTGGGATTTTTAATACCTATATTCCAAGGACTGCCATTTTTAGTCCCGTAAGCATAAATATTACCGCCTAAATCGATAATGGCTTGTTTTACTCCGTGCTCTTGCGCAATAAGAGTTAATTGATCTGCTGCATATCCCTTTACAATGCCTCCCAAGTCTAACGCCATTCCTTCTTTTTCCAAAAAAACCGTATTATACTGAGTATCGATTATAACTTTGGAATAATCTATAAGAGGTAGTACTCGGCTGATTTCTTCCTGAGAGGGAACTTTAGGATGATCGCTTCCTATTCCCCATAGGGCAACCAAGGGACCTATGGTAGGATCAAAGGCTCCGTCAGTTTTTTTTGCTATCCGCAGTGCTTCCTGTAATACAAGTATTACTTCTTGCGGTACTGATACCGGTTTTTTTCCGGCATTGGCATTTATGAGTGAAATATAACTGGTGGGAATATTCACGCTAAAAGTTTGCTCTATTTCTTGTAATCGGGTAAACATGTTCTCATATAATCCGGAGGTTCCTTTGTCAAACAGACTGAGAGAACAAACGGTTCCCATATATAAACGGGTTTGAGGACCAAGGGGTTTTTCACAAGACGTAAGAGAAGCAAGCAATGCAATTCCGAGGATGCAGGAAGAAAAAAAACGTATGACAGATTTCACGGTTTTTCCTTATTTGAACATTTTTTTACATGAATTCCAACGGTATCACGTTTGAACAACAATTTAATCATATTTTTGCAATAAAGGGGCTGTCCTAAAAAAGGACAGCCTTCTGAAAACTTAGTCTTTTTTAATAATCAAATGCAGATCTTCAATTTGTTGGGGATCTACTTCTGACGGACAGTCGTCCATGGGACTTTGGGCAAAGGTATTCTTTGGGAAAGCAATAACTTCTTTGATAGAAGTTTCTTTACACATCAACATAACAAGTCTGTCCAACCCGGGAGCGATTCCTCCGTGGGGCGGTGCACCGTATTTAAACGCTTCTGTTAAGAAACCAAATTTTTTCTGTCCTTCAACCTCGTCAAATCCGACGATTTTGAAAATACGTTTTTGAAGATCAGGGTCGTGAATACGGATTGAGCCGGAAGCCAATTCATATCCGTTAAGAACCAAGTCGTATAAATCACCTTTTACACTACCGGGATCGCTTTCCAACGTTGCATGGTATTTTTCCTGAGGCATGGTAAACATGTGATGTGCCGTGTCCCACTTGTTTTCTTCTTCGTTCCACTCAAACATGGGGAAGTCTACAATCCATGCAAAAGCAAATTGGTCGGGATCACAAAGATTTAAATCCTTGCCCAAACGGGTACGGACAGCTCCCAAGGCGGTACAGGCAATTTTTTTCTTTGCATCGGCTACAAAAAGCAACAAGTCTCCCGGTTTTGCTCCCAAGGTCGTACAAACTTCCGCTTCTTTTCCGGCAAAGAACTTTGCTATTCCTCCTTCAAGGAGTGGTGCATCCTGAGTACCGGCAACTTTTGTCCAACCAAGACCTTTTGCCTTGTAAATTTTTGCTGTGCTTTCCAGCTCTTCGATTTTTTTGCGACTGTATGCTTCTGCAACTCCGGGAACAACCAAAGCCTTTACCGTTCCGCCGGCAGTGCAGGCATCCTTAAAGGCTTGGAAAGAGCCCAAATCGACCAAGAAACTACCGTCCTGCATTTTCATGTCAAACCGAAGTTCCGGTTTATCTGTTCCGTATAAATCGATGGCGTCATCGTAAGCTATGCGGGGGAAGGGAAGTTGCAAATCAATGCCCATAGTTTCTTTGAAAACAGCTGACATCATGCCTT
>JAHLFV010000100.1 GCA_018883625.1 Candidatus Treponema excrementipullorum | reverse complement strand
CCTTAAAAACAAGAGTTTTTTCTTTTGTAGAATAATTGTAAATAAAGTCTTCTGCTAAAGAGAGCCCCTGTGCAGTCTCCACCGTGGTAGTTAATCGTAAAATGTATTCCTTATGCTTTTGAATACCTTCTTCAGGATAAAACCTACAGGTTTTACCGGACACCTGTAAACGCCCCTTTAGTACAGATTCGTTTTCTGTCAAAGAAAAGCCCGATTCCAAAGATTGTTTTGAAACAGCTTCCGAAAAAGTTACAGCGACAAAATTATCCGTAAAATAACAACTTTCTACCCTTAAAGCCGGTAAGAAAATAGTATGACAAGAGGTTAGTAAAATTTCAAAACAAATAAATCCCACAATCCCTACTATTGGCAGGCAAAGGTTACGCATACATCCTCCTTAAGGTAATCACCTAAAACATTGGTAACAGCTTTTTCTCCACCGGTAATTTTGAGTTCATAATAATATATGACATCCTGAGAACTGACTGTTATATTATTCCAATACAGGGTAACGATTTTTCCCGATTCATCCCAATCTACTTTGTACAAAATCGGCCGGGCTCCCGTTATAGGAAATATGCAAGATAATCCAATACCTTCTACAGCAACGATTCTGTTTTCTTCCGGAATAGGTGAAGAAAAAACAACAGAAATGGGGAGCGAATTATATTCACTGTCTGTATCCAGTTTTGCAGACAGATTTTTTAGCGAATCTTGCTTTAAATTGATAGGTTTTTCATTGTATAAGAAATGGATATAATCTACTGTAAGATAAGAATTAAAAACAGAAAAAAATTTTTCGTAAGATTTTTGCAGCGATAATCCGTCACAATCCTTTGCAGAATTTGATACAAAAAATCTGTATTCCGTTTCCTGTTGCCAATTACGTGACGGGAACCACTTGTATTCCCCGGGAATTTCGGTACTTCTTAATACTCCCGGCATGGAAGGTGTGACAAAAATACTTTTTTCCAAGGAAGAAGTATCCATGGATTTTGAAAACAGCAGAGTTATCGGTTCTCTGTCTCGCAACATTCCGCTATCGGAACTGCCATACATATGTTCCAAAACGGGAAATTCCGTATTTTCCCGATATACAAAATCCTCTGAATAGGATTTATTGATTAAAGCATTATTCTTTGAACGTAGTTGTGATACAGACCATGTATATCTTGTGTTAAGTTTCCATGGTTCAAGGGGGATCACATACACATCACCTGTTGAAGAAAAATCATATTCAACAGCAATATGAGGAGAGAGTTTAAAGGAAGTGTAAAAACTGTTCTTATCTACTTCACAATTAAACCGCAGTATTACAGTATCTGTTGTGTGTAACTGGGAAAATTGAGGGTTTTCAAAAGATTGGAGATAAAAAAAATCCTCCGGTGTACCATAGGTAAAAAATATATACTCATCAAAGGAATAGTGTCCTCCCGATAACATTGCCACCATCCCTGTCAAAAACAATTCATAATGAGCCTGAGAAATCCATCCCCTTTTTGGTTTAATAAAAAAGTAATTCCCCTCCTGTCTGATATTAAAATCAACAGGAGTTTTATTTTCCTTTAAAACGAGAACTTTTTTTACAGACTCCAAAGCAGGTACTTCAGAAAAAGAAAAACAGAGTTCGTTTTTATAAAAAAATTCTTCCGAAATATCAAAGAATTTTACTGATATAGTATTAAAATTTATAAAATTACAGCCACTTATGTATAATATAATATACATGATAATTATTATCCTACTTACTTTCACCGACATAAGTTCCTTCCTTTAAAAAAGGCGATGGATTATTTACAACCAGCTCCCCGGTAGCAAGCCCTTGGTCTATCCAAATCTGTCCATCTTGGCTTTGTTTTATTTTTAAAGGTTCCAATACCAGATAATTATTTACTGCTTTGAAAACGTATGGTGCCGTATCAATATAAAAAACAGCTGTTTCCGGAATACACGGAAGTTCTTCTGTTTCCCGAATAACCCGACAGGATATAAACATACCGGGTTTAATTTTATTTTCTTTGTTGTCAATTTCAGCCTTTACAGAAAAATTTCCGCTTTGTGCATCAGCGATGGGGGCAATTTCTTTTATTGAAGTGGTCACCGTATATCCCAAAGAAGGAATATCTATTTCCAAAGGTGATCCTACTTTGAAAAAAGGCATCTCTTTTTCTTGTATGGCAAAAACTCCCAGAACTCTGTCAACGTCCATTACTGTAATCAGTTTTTCTTTATCGTGTACGTATTCACCTTCTTCAAAATACTCCACTCCGATAATTCCGCTGCAGGGTGATTGTATTGTTAATTCATGTATAAGATTACTTACAGATTGAAGGCTTTTTTCTGCATTTTTTAAATTGGTTTCAGCTACCTGTACTTCTGTTTTTAGTGTTTTTGTGTTTAATTCAATGAGCTGACTTTTTAAAATAAAAGGATCAGAAGCAGGTATAATTCCCTCCTTTATTAAATCTTCCTCTCTATATCCTAAGGACTTTCCTTCCAATTCCTTTTCCAAGATGTATAATTCGGATTTTTTTCCTTCCACGTTGATTTCCATGTTGCGGACCTCAGTTTCCGTAATTCCGCCAATTTTAAATAGTTCTTTACTGTTGTCCAGTCTGATAACAGACTCTTCCAGTTCACGTTTTTTTTGAGTTATCATTGACCGGATTTTTTCCAACTCAATAAACTCCTTTTCTGCCAAAAGTTTACCTTCCGAAAGTTTGGTTTTCTTAAGTGCCAGTTCAGCCCGGGCAGTTTCCACAAGATTCTGGGCCTGTTCTTGTTGGATCTGCAACTGAACATTATCTAAATGAGCAAGGGTTTGATTTTTGCTTACATAATCTCCTTCCCGAACAAAAAGATTTTTCAAAATACCCCCTACCTGAACTGTTATATTATTTTTTTTGTTGTAAGAAATGTTTCCGAAACACTGTAAATCTTCTTGCAATGTTCTTTTCGTAACTTCTACCAGGGAAACTTTTACCTCTTCGTTTTTTTCTTCAGAAGATTTTGAAGTTTTACATCCCGGTAATAAAAGGAGATAAAGTATCATAACTATCCATACTCTTCTATAAGTCATACAATCCTCCCAAAGGAATTCCGCATATCAGTTCTATATTTCTGACTACCATACAAATTTCAATTTGTTTTTCATAAAAATCAATTTTTTGAGTAGCTTCTTCATTGAGGGCTTTAAATACGTCAAGTCCATTGACTGTGCCGTTTTTTACCCCAGTTTCAAGAATTTTTATTTTTTGCGAATATACATCCAAAATCATTTTCATGTAGGATAGATCCTGTAAGAGACTATCATGGTATATAAGTAAATCTTCGATGTTTTTATAGAGTTCTTCCTCGCTATCTATCTTTTGCATTTCTTGCTGCATCACAGCTATTTTTCCCAGTTTTTCTCTGATAAAAAAAGTAAAATCAGGATTGAGATTAACGGTGGCAAAGGAATTAAGGGCTGTTAAAGCATTTTCTTTAACAGTACCTGTTGAAGAAAATGTAACCGGAACGGGAGTATTT
>JAHLFV010000099.1 GCA_018883625.1 Candidatus Treponema excrementipullorum | reverse complement strand
TGCAATTCCCTTAAAGCTTCTTGTCCATACAAATTGTCAGATCCCAAAAGAATTGCTTTTTTCAGTGCAGGGATGAAGTCTGCTAAACGGTCGTCCTTGGAAAACAAAGTTTTGGAAGCTTTCCATAGACTAAGATAGTAAGGCTGATAGTTCAGAAAGTATTTTTCCAAATTGATAAGTTGTTCAAATTGTACGGAAGAGATAGTCCCTACCTCAACCATATATCTTCCAAGACAATAATCATTGACAAAGGAATTTCTTAAACAGTTTTCCCAATTTCCCTGAAATTCCTTTTCAGAGCCTGACAAAAAACTTAAAAGATTTAATAAATCATGTTCTTTTGTTTTAATTTCTGAAACAGAAGATTCTCCCATTATGGTTCTCAAATATTCTGTAAAGCTTGGTAAATTTTCGGATTGTACATAAGCCATATCTGTTTCGTACTGGATAAAGTACAACGGCAGGGCTTTCCCGTAATCGTTGTTATTCAAATAAAAATTACCGGCATAACCGGCTGCTCCCAAAGCCCACCAGTTTTTTTCCAAAAGTGTTTCTACATGACTTGCAGCCTTTTCTTCTTCTCCGTTTTTTACCAAAAGTTCTATGTATGCTGTATAATCAAAAAACTTGGCTAAATCGGAAAATTCCGTAAATGCCATGTCAAAGTATTTTCTTGCATCTTCATAATTTTGATTTTCAAAGAAAATATGTCCCGTTAAATACAGAACCTGTCCCCGGGAAAGCCCTGCCGGGTCACTACCCTTCGTAATTGCATCCAAAGATTTTTTACAATATTCCAGAGCTTGATTGAAATCATTTGTCAGATAACACAGTGTTCCTAACATTCTGTACAAGAGAGCATAATCGTCAGCCTTATCTTTGTCTTTTCGAGTATTCAATTTTTGCACAAGGGGAAGAGCTTTTTGTAAATACTGCCAACTGGCAAGATAATTCTGTGTGGAAAAATAATATTCTCCCAACACTAGCTTGGACTCAAAATGATTTACATTATTCGTTTCAAATTCTGTCAAAGCTTTGATAAGTTCAGCGGAGGAAAGATCACTCTTTAACAGACTGACAAATTCTTCCTGTACTCTTTCTGTTTTTTTTGAAGCAGTTGAACAAGAGACAACCGACAATGAAAATACCGTTAAAAGCAAATAAATTATTTTTTTCATACATATAAGTTATGGCTGAAAATTTCATAAAATCCGCATTCTTTAGGCTTAATTTTGAAAAAAAATAAAAAAAACCGACTACCGTTTCCGGTAGTCGGCCAAAAAGGATGGAACAATTACAACTTATATTTATCTGTCAAAAGGAGAAAACTACGACAGAATAATTCCTAATTTATCAAAATACTACATTACCGATTACATACACCAGTAAAGCTACAATATAGGCTGTAAGCATTTGGATACCGATGGCGGCACCTGTCATTTTCCAGGTTTTTAATTCCCGTTTCATGGCTCCTACAGCGGCAAAACAGGGCATACACAGAAGATTAAAAATCATGTAAGCATAGGCTGCCTGTGGTGTTTTAATATCTTCCTTCATTGTAGGAAGCCCTGCTGCATCACCGCCTTCAAACAAAATAGTTTCTGAATACACGGAAACTGCTGTGTCGTAATCATATATGCCTTGATCAAATCCCAATTCCGTCAGTTCTTCTGGAGAATACCCGCTAAAAAAGGACTCCAAGTATTCGGGACTTACGTCATCAGAATAAAGCTGGGCAAAGGTGACAACAACCATTTCTTTTGCAATCCAACCAGTTACCACACCTACAGTGGGTCTCCATTCGCCAAAGCCCAAAGGTTTGAAAACCGGTGCCACAACTCCGCCGATGGAAGCCAAAAAGCTATCGTTCATGGAACACAGAACTGTAGGTTCTTCACCGGCAGCTATGGCAGCTTCCTTGTTTTTACCGTTAAAGGAGTTGATGTTAAAGTTGGACAATAACCACAACACAATTGTAGAAAGCAAAATTACAGAACCGGCTTTATGGGCGAATCCCTTAAGTTTTTCCGTTATGTGTATGCCTACACTCTTCAAAGTGGGCAAACGATATTTGGGCAACTCCATAATAAAATTGGATGCGGCTGACTTATACACCAATATGTTCAATAAAAGGGAAACTACAATGGCTGTTATAATGCTGACTGCATAGATTGAAAACATCACCAAAGTTTTGTTGCTGTTTACAAAAAAGGTTGAAACAAACATGGCAAAAATCGGCAATTTAGCACCGCAGGGCATAAAAGCCGTTATAATCGTTGTGATACGCCTATCTTTTTCACTTTCCAAAGTACGGGTAGCCATAATGGCAGGTACACCGCAACCGAATCCCATCAACAAAGGGATAAAAGACCGACCGGACAAACCGAACCGACGGAAAATTCTGTCCATAACGAAAGCAACTCGGGCCATATAACCTGAATCTTCCAAGAAAGACATTAAAACATACAAAACCAGTACCAAAGGCAAAAATCCCAAAACAGCACCGATTCCTCCTAAAATTCCGTCAATTACCAAACCGGAAGCCCAATCGGAAGCACCTACAGCAGCAAGTCCCGAAGCTACAAGCTCCGTAAACCAGCCCCAAGCCCCTTCTACAAGTCCGGCAAGCCAAACACCGGGACTGGGAAAACCGGGGATAAACAAAAAGTTTTCGCTGAAAGTTGCAGCAAAAATGATGTACACTACCAAAGCAAAAACAGGCAATGCAATCCATCGGTTCGTCAAAATTTTGTCGATTTTATCCGATTTTGTCTCTTCATACGAAACTTTCGGTTTTGTAACCACTTTGGAAGATATTTCCGTAATAAAATTATAACGCAAATCTGCCTGTATTTCTTCTACGTCACCTTGGGCGGGATTGACAGAAGCAATCTTTTCATATACTTCAAGGCGTTCCGGTTTACATTGTCCCGATACCGTTGCTTCTACCGCCTTCATCAGTTCATCAACCCCCTGTCCGGACCGAGCGATAATAGGCACAACTTTTACACCGAACATAGCTGATAATTTGGGAACGTCTACCTTAATACCGGCTTTTTCGATTTCATCCATCATATTCAAAGCCAATACTGTCGGAACGCCGGTTTCCATAATTTGCATGGCTAGATATAAATTTCGTTCAATACAAGTGGTATCGATTATATCAATAACACAGTCGGGTTTTTCTTTTACGATATAATCCCGGGCAATAATTTCTTCTGCACTGTAGGGTGACAAAGAATATGTTCCCGGTAAATCCAAAATCGTATACTCTTTGTTTTTTTTGTATACACCCTCTTTTTTGTCAACGGTAACTCCCGGCCAGTTTCCTACGTGTTGTTTTGAACCGGTCAATTCGTTAAACAAAGAGGTCTTCCCGCTGTTGGGATTTCCTGCAAGAGCAATTGTATAAGACATAATAATTCTCCTTTATAATTAGCAAAAGCTAACTTTATAATTAAATAAAAGCTTTTTATGCTGAAGGTGAAATCAACTCCACATCAATGGCATCAGCTTCCGACTTTCGTAAGCTTAACTGATATCCACGAACCGTAACTTCCAAAGGATCTCCCAAAGGAGCAACTTTTATAAGTTTTACCTTTACCCCGGAGGTAATTCCCATATCAAGGATCCGATGTTTTAGACCGCTTTCCGTTTTTACCCGAAGCACTTTCACTTCCTGCCCCGGTTTTGTTTCCCGTAATGTCATATATACTCTCCTATTATATTTAAACCTGTTTTATATAGTGACTTTCACGCCACTAAAATTTTTTGTGCCAAACCGCGATTTAAGGCTAATTTCGTTCCCTTTACCAGCAAAATCATCCCGGCAGCACTGTCTCCCAGTACCAACACATCCTGACCGGAAACAAATCCCAAATCAATTAAATGTTTTTTTATATCTTCCGTACCTGTCAAAGACTTGATCTTACGTTTTTCACCAATGGAAACCATTGCTAAAGGCATATAACCTCCTTCACACAGTTTGTTATTACAAGCTAACTATGTTATCTTTACCTAACACAGTTAGCATAATACAACAGTAATTTAAAGTCAAGTTAAAATGGACTAACTTTTAAAGAAAACAAATTTTTTAGAAAAAAAATCGTTCTAAAAGCACAAACAAAACACACAGGAATACGGCGGGAAGATAATTGGCGGTTTTTATAGATTTTAATCCCAACAGATTTATTGCTATCATAATGATCAAAGCACCGCCGGAAGCAGTCAATTCAGCCAAAAGCACTTCATCCATATAGGGAGCAATAACTGTTGCCAATAATGTGAGTGCTCCCTGATATATCAAAACCGTCAAAAAAGAAAAAACAACGCCTACTCCCATAGAAGAAGCAAAGACAATGGCCATAAATCCGTCAAGCAAAGATTTAGTAAAAATAACCGAATAATTACCATTAACTCCGGCTTCTATGGACCCCACTATGGACATGGCTCCTACACAAAACAGTACAGAGGCATTTAAAAAACCGTATCCGAAGGATGAAGTAGATTTTTCTTCTTTTTGGGGAAGTTTAGTACCGAGCCATTGGCCTATTTTGAAGATTTTTCCGTCAATATCAATTATAGAACCGATAATTCCTCCGGCCATAAGTGAAAAAGTCAAAAAAAGGATATTGTCGTACTGTAAGGTCATTTCAACACCTAAAACAAGAACCACAACACCGGCACCTGTTTGGATGACTTCACTGAGCCGGGAAGTTATTTTTTTTGAAAAAATAATTCCCAAAAGAGAACCAAGAATAATAGTAAAACAATTTACCAATACAGCTATCATTGCGTTATCCTTACATTGTATGCAGTCAAAGGACACACTGCCAAGATATCAAGAATCCATACTGAGAAGAAAAAATATATAAAAGTTATCGGTACTGTGAGGATATTCCAATGCAACCAGCACCCCCGTGGATTAAATCCAGGGGGGGGGGGGGTAACCCACAGTACTCTGAACTGACCCCAAATTCTAGGACAGTTTAAGCAGCTATCTCGTTTGGAGTTTTCCAACCAAGATTTTGTTGAATACGTTCATTATTGTAATAATAAATAAAATCGTCAATAAGTTTTTTAGTTTCTTCGTAAGAAAGTAAACCAGTTTTTAACAAATCATCATACCCTGTTTCAACTTTTAATGTTCCGAAGAAATGTTCCATACAGGCATTATCCCAGCAGTTTCCTTTACGACTCATGCTTTGAATGATGCCATTCTTTTTAAGACGTTTGCGCCATTTCTTTGATGTATATAAGGCTCCCTGATCGGAATGGAGTATAGAACCTTTTACGTTTCCAAGTGCAAAAAACTTGTCCAGAGTTTCTTCGGAAAGAGCCTCATCGTTATGCGGTGAAATTGAATAGCATTGAATCTTACGACCACATAGATCAAGTACAGGACTTAAATAAAGCCAGCCTGTTTTTGTTTTAAAATATGAAACATCGGTACAAAACTTTTTTAATGGCGCGCTGCTTTCAAAATTGCGATTCAAAATATTCTTTGGAAGGTGCTTCTGATTTTCCTTCTGCTGTTTATAGTAATCTTTAGGGAACTTTCTTCGCCGGTTTTTGGCGAGAAGTCCGTTTTCACGACAGATTCTTTCAACACGCTTGTGGTTTACAGTTATTCCGAAGCGAACTTTCAGTTCCTTTGATTTAATTTTGCTTCCACGACGGTTCAGAATCTTTTCTGGAAGCTGTTTGAGGTACTTTAATACCTCAGCATCTTTTAGTTTTTGCGAATTATTGTTCCTGTTGTAATAGAATGACGATTTTGAAATGCCTGTAACTTCACACAGTTTCCGGGTTTTCAGGTTCTGATTCTGTTCCAGACAATCCTTCATTGTTTTTAAAAGGAGTTTTTTTTTACCCTGTTTTGCAAGCTCGGCTTCAATGTTCTTGGCATATTGTTCCCAAAAGATTGCAGCTGTTTTGTAATACTCAAGATCCTTGTCGTCATTAATTTTATTTTTCTTTGCCATTTCAGTTGCAACTTGCAGCCTTGGATTTAAACACCAGTCGCGTACCGTATCTCTATCGAGATTAAATTCGCGCGCTAGTTTTTTGTAGCCACAAGTACCTTGTTTGTATTTTCCTACAACAAGCAACTTGAAGTCAATGCTGTACTTTTGATTATTCCCCATATTTTTACACCTCCGTGGGTGTCCTAATTTATGGGGTCAGTTCA
>JAHLFV010000098.1 GCA_018883625.1 Candidatus Treponema excrementipullorum | reverse complement strand
AACACCCAATTCTTCGTGCCGGGCTCTCATTCCTTCAAGACAACGGAGAATCACGTCGTTTAATTCCATTCCCAGCATTTGGGAGCCTTCTTTTATCACGTCCCGGTTACAACTGGCTGCAAAGGCAGGGGTTTTGAATTTTTTTGTTACGGATTTTAACTCCATGTCCATAACACTTTTTGAAGGCCGTGCCATGGCACAGGCAAAAATAAGCCCGGTCGATTCATCTATGGTGTACAAAACTTTTTCCATTCTGGTAACCGGTTCCACATCACAGCATAATTTCCAGCCGTGACTTTGAATGGCGTGGATAAGATCATCACTGATGGCAGGAAAAGAATCCCGCTCGCTTTCAAGAATTTCCTTTACTTTTACACAATGCTGTTCCGGGTATTTTTCAAAATCAAGGTCGTGGAGAAGCCCCGTAACCTGCCAAAACTCACTGTCCTCACCTTCCTGCTCTGCCCAGTATCCCATAACAGCAGAAACTGTAAGGCAATGCCTTCGGAGTGTACTTCCGGTTACATATTTATCAAGTAATTTTTGCGCATCAGTTATAGTCATGCTCATAGTAATCCCCCTTTAAAAGAATACCACAAAATTTATTTTCTTCAAAGAGAGTTTGGTGGAGTACACTGGCTTATAACACTTTGTATGATAAAGGAAAAGAAGAACAGTAGAATAAGGGGAAAATACTTGCCGAATTTTTTTTGGCTGTCCCAAATAAAAAGACGACGAATTACCCTGTTACTACAAGTTCGCAATGTAGTTCGTGAGAAACACTCAATCCCATCATGCCACGTTGAACACAATCGCTCTTTGAACTTTTACCAAACAGGCATATGCCGGCTGACATTCATACCCTTTTGCAAACTTTGTTGTGCAGTGTCGGTAAAAAACTTGCCGAGTTTTTTTGGCTACACCATAAATAAATTTCAAAGAATTTTTGTTTTAATTATTAGGAATAGAATAATTATTGAAATTGTAATATAATAAGGATATAGACGGGGTGATTTATGAAAAAGATTTTATTTCTTTATCTGATTTTATTGTTATTTTCATCTTGCATGAGTGTGTCCACCGGGTATTTCGCTAAAGAACCTGATTTTTTCCTATATCCTGAGCAAGCAATTCTTTTTACTGCTAATATTGGTGATTTACAGCAAAATGCGCAATTTGAAGAAATCTTATCAACGTTTTTTATAAACAACAGATACGACAAACCATACTCTTTGATAAAAATCGACCCTCTCGGAGAAATTTCTGACTTACCAACATTACTTGATTATCTAAAAAAATATGATATTCAATACATCATATCTGTTACTCTGACTAATTCTGAGACAGATTATGACTATGTTCCACAGGCAGTCCACACTGATGTTTATAACTATGGAGGTTACGTTTCAGCCAATAGTTATTCTACCGGCGGTTATTATACCTCTTCTACAGTTAAAACTTTTGCCGTAACAGTCTCTGACACAAATGGAAACAGGTATGCGCTATTTGAAGTTAAATCTGATGATTCATTAAATCTTTTTGATGGAGATAAAGAGCTTTTTGAAAAAATTGCACAGAATATCTTTGAAAATTTAACACCGAACAGTTTACAATAACTTTTACAAAATCAATAATTAAGGAATGGAAAACATTTTAGTGTAGCCTTCCCGCAAAAGTCTTCTATTAAGATAACTTTATCTTATATTAAAATTATCTTCTTTTTTGATTGACCGTTATTTTTTCCCGTTCTTTATCTATCGTAAAGGAGGAAATAAAACCTTTGCTTTTCAACAGAGTAAAAAGCTTTTCTGCTTCGGGTGTATAGGCAAACTTTTGTTTTTTTCCAGTATGTTCAATACATTTCTTGTATTCATCTCCCAACTTGTTGTTGATGATACTTTTGATAATATCTGCGTTCAATTTTTGTCCCTGTAAGCCTAATAATTTAATTATATCCGATGATTCTGAAAATGCATTAAAAATTGAAGTTACAGCAACAGGTAAATTCCCCTCAAATCCGATATTCATAATCTTCTTTCCCAAAAAGAGCAAATCATCTTGGGTGTTCATTGTTTTCCATACAGCAAAATCTTCAGATAATAGCTTTGATTTTTGATCATTATTCAAATCCGGTTTTTCAAGAAATAGTTTTAAATCTTCTTTTGTTATTTGCAACTTGTCTTTTTCTGTGAGAAAATCATCAAAATTCAGCTGAATAAACAAAGGCAATAAATCACCATGACTGTTTTTTATTCCGTTGTAATTTTTATCAGTCATAGCAAATTTATCACCACGTATTAATATCTCCAGTTTTTCAGCAGAAATATTATACTGAGAAATATGATTGTAAAACCATGGACAGATATTCATTAATTGTTTATAACTCTCATCTGATAGCTTGGGACAAATCATAACTTCATCATAAAGTTGTTTACAAACTGAAGAGTTGCCGATTTCTTGTTTTATTTCTTCATCAGAAAGAGGTTTTATCTTTACAAGACTATCCACAATCTCCTTGTTATTGATAAAATTGATTAAGATTTCATCCAAAACATTTTTCTTGTGCCTGAAAAACTCGAAAACATTTTTCCAAGTAGGGACTACTTTTTGAAGTTTAAACAGTTCTTCCCATACATCTATAGTTTTGGTATCTCCTTTTGTATCAGCTTCAATATCAGTCTCTGTAATCATTGTTATATCAGAAATCTTTCCCGTGTTTTTCCCGATTATTTCTACTTTATCACTGTCAGAAATCGAGGGTGAATTCAGTAAAGATATTAATGCTTCTCCGCTTTCAGAAAGTGTTTCCAAAGGCAATATTATTTTTTCGATAAAAACTTGTAGCTTGTCATTAATGTAGTTTTTGATACTTTCCTCCGGTAAAGACAAAATACGGGTGTAATAATCGCTAATGGGAGAAGAAAGCTCTTTATCGTAAAACCGCAGAATAATATCAAAGTTTTCACGGGTTAACGTATAAGCATTATTTTTTATAATAATGTCAAAAATATCGTAATTGACTGTATCCTGCTGTAAATTAAAAATTAATGACAGCAAAGATATTTTACTTTGAATTATTGCTTTATCCTCATCGAGTTTTCGATGCAAAAATGAAATATCAGACTCAAGGAAAGCGATAGCATCTCTGTCGGATCTATCAATTTCACCATATATAAAAAAGTAATATTTTATATCCAAATTTTCATTTTGAAATACAAGCGTTATCAGTTCAGATTGATATTGTATAATTTTATATAATTCTTCATAAAGATATTTTAAGTGTTCTGGATTGCGATTTTCATAATTAGAAAAAAATGAAAGATTTTCATCATTCAATAGTGTGATACTGTCGATAAAGCTTCCATAGTCAGAAAAAAACGGGTTTCTCTGCTCCTTTTTATATCTTATTAAAGCATGAAGAAAATCTGTGATATGAGAATCTTTTTTCTCCAACAGATATGTCAGTAATGAATAGTTCAATACAGAGGGAATAGTCCATTCTTCGGAATTGATTCTTTTTATTACATTTTCTATTTTTGTTAATTGTAAATTCACCAAGGGGCTCTTACGGTTTTTTATAAGAATCAAATATTCTTTATCTGTTGCACTTATAGCACCTTCATAAAAATATGAAATATAATCAAAATAGTTTTCGTCTATATATTCGTTTCTTAACAGAAAAGCAATAAAGTCTTTTTTATTGTCGGGAACATTTTCGGTAAATTTTTCAACAGGGATTTCTGCATCGATTAATTGATTAAAAGACATTATATGAGATGTATTCATAATTCTTTGCTTGGTCACAATTAGAGCTTGTATTTGCCTGATTTTAGATGTCTTGCCTTTTCTGATTATTTCCTCCCGCTCATCATATGAAAGAGAAGGATTTATCTTCCTTTCTATTTCGCTAAAATTAATCTTATACTCTAATTTGTCTATTGCATTACCATATCTACGGGGATCACAATCAGTTAAAAAGATAGTATTTGTTTCTTTTATTTTATGAAATTCCACATCCTTTATAAATGTACTTATTTCATTTTTTGCAAAAGCATGTGTTGATTCCAGTATTTTTGCAACGTATATGGTACGTAATTCGGCTATATCCAAATCAATTTGTTTCTCTACTTCTTGTATTTGAGCTTCCAGTTCAGAAATTTCTTTTTCAATTGATTTTAATTCATTCTGAACAATATCTTTTTTTCTCTTAAATATTTCTGCCAAATCACCTTGATTTTGAGAAAGTTTTGCAAAATCATCGGGATACAGGTTTTTATAGACAATAAGAGCGAATAGTTTATTTCTATTGTGGACATGAGACTCTTCATTGACTTCGTCATCGGAATTCTCTTTTTCAAAACATTCTTCTGAATAGTCTTTTTTATTTATTTTTTTGTCATAAATTTTAAATTCATTTATACAGTTTTTCACTATTCGCATATCATCGATATACAGCCCTAAGTCCTGCAAAAAATCATCACTCAAATCCTTTAAGACGCTGTCAGGATATTTTTCTTTCAGCCTAAAAAATATATCACAGGAGTTTTGAATATTGACAACAGGGATAATAGGTATAATAAATTCAAAGAATTTGGTTCGGGAATGATCTTTAAAGACTTCATCCTTGAGCGCATAAATAAAAACAATATTTCTTTTTATCTTTTCATATTGGTTTAATAAAGTGTTTAATTCACGGAGTTTTATAAAAATTTCCGTATTTTTAAATCTGTCTAAATCTTCAATAACAACCACATTATACTTTGTTCTTTCAAAGAAATATAAGATTTCATCGATATACCGATTAAGTAAAGATTCTTCTCTTACACTATCAAGACCAAATTCAATCTTTTGAAAGGAAAACTTGATAAATCTCATTTTGAAAAAAAATGAAATGATAAAATACAGCACGATTAGTGCGACTATAAGAAAGCTCCCTGCTATAAAATACCAGACAGGGTGACTACCGGTTATGAAATTCCAGACTCTTAAGACGATATCATTTTGAAATACAAGCAAAAGCGGAATCAGGAAACTCAAAAAAAGCAATTCCCATACCAGTTTTTTCCAAAAGGAAATTTTCTTAATTCGATGAAAACTGGAATCCGGCAGTTTTGAGGCAGATGCACTGTAAAAGATTTGCTGTAAAATGCTTTTTTCGATTTTCTGCGTGGTAGGTTTCGTTTCTTCTCCCTGCTGTGCAACTTCTTCGGTAAATGTGGCAAGAGATATATTTAAGAACTTATGTTTTTTATGTGTTTTGATATAAGTATTCAATACTGAACTTTTCCCGGAACCGTAATTTCCCGTTACAGCGATATTGTGAATGCAGTCCTGCGACAAAGCATAATCAAGGGCTTTAAAAACTTCGGGGTCATTTGCCGAATCTAAGGGAGCTAAATGCTCAAAAGGAATTTCCGTATATTTACATTTTGGAGACTCTTCTTTATTTCTTTTAAAAATTGCCGGTAGCTGTATTTTCAATCCTTGATTTCCTCTCACTCCCATTATACTCTATTTTCTCCATATTACAAGATTTCCCTACTTCAATCTCTCACACAATGGCAGTAGTTGTTCCAGTTTGGCAACAATCCGTTTCTGTTCGGAAAGGGGCGGAAGGGGTAAAAGACAATTTGACAAATAGTCTTTATGTATTCGTTGTTGTCCGGCTGTTCCCGTAAACGACCTGACTCCGTTATCAATAAAGTATGCGGACTTAAAGAACCATAACAGATATTCTTTTAGCATCGAATTATTAACGACCCGCACAATAGAAAGTTCTGTTGTTCCTGCTCCGTATCCGTTTTTGAGCTCTGTAAAAATAACTGATTTTTTATTCTGGAAACACGGTGTAATTTTGGCGATTCCTATATCACCGGTTGCAAAATGAGTAAATCCTTTTCTGATTTCTCCCCATTTTTTTACTTCAAACGTGTGTTCATTTCTATATCCATCTGCAATATGTGTCATTGGTATAAAAGAAACTTCCAGCAAATCATCTATGTCATTTTTGGGATTTAATTCCACAATACTTCCCAACCTTACCCACTTCCAATTTTCGGGTATATCAAAGGGTTTTTCGTCTTCGGTAATTTCCGGCAGGGGTTTTTCTTTTTTTATTTTGCCGTCTGCAATCAGCCGCTGTTTTTCTTTCTGTATCTGCTCAAACAACTCTTCCGCCGTACCTTCTTCCGGGCGTTGTTCCACCAGCTTTCCCTGTATTGCCTGCTGTAAAATGCTGTTTTTTAGTTCCTGTGGTGTCATTCGGCTTGTTCTCCCAACAGGGCACTCATGTCTGCCAACACTCGGTCAATTTCCGCATTGAGGGAAGAGCGTTCTTCTTCATACCGGCGAATCAAATCAAGGGGAGCAAGGATTTCTTCTTCCCGATGGGGAAAGCCGCACAGGTCTATGTTGTAGCCCAAGGCGGCAATGTCTTCTGCGGAATATTTTTTTGCTTTGGGAGCGTCGTCCACCGTGATTTCCCTGCGGTCATTCCACCACTCCACGGCGGGGGCAAAGTGTTCCACCTTCATGGGTTTTGTCTTGGAAAAATGTTTGTAGCCTTCCGGCATATCAAGGCGGTAAAACCAGGTTTCTTTTGTGACACCGGTTTTGTCAAAAAACAAAATATTCGTGGTAATGGACGTATAAGGAGAAAAAACGCTGCCGGGAAGGCGGATAACGGTGTGCAGGTTAAATTCCCCAAAAAGTTTCTTTTTTATGGCGACTTTTGCGTTGTCTGTTCCAAAGAGAAAACCGTCGGGCAAAATGACTGCTGCCCGACCCTTTTCTTTGAGACGGTACATTATTACGGACATAAACAAGTCGGCGGTTTCGCTGCTTGCCAAATCCGCAGGAAAATGATTTTTAACGTCGGCTTTTTCGTTTCCGCCGTAGGGGGGATTCATCAGAATGACTTCAAACTTGTCGTCGTCGGTATAGTCCAGCAGATTACGGAGCAGAGTGTTACCGTAAAAAATCCGGGGAACATCTACATCGTGGAGCAGCATGTTGGTAACGCACAGAATGTAGGGAAACTGTTTTTTTTCTATGCCGTAAACGGAATTGTATATTTTTTCCACGTCTCCGGCGTTTTTCTTTTTTGCTTCAAGCTCTTTTAGCCAGCTGATTAAAAAGCCTCCGGTACCGCAGGCAAAGTCGGCACACTGTTCCCCAACTTTGGGCTGTATCATGTGAGCCATAAAATCAGTGACGGCTCGGGGCGTGTAAAACTCACCGGAAGAGCCGGCGCTTTGCAGTTCCCGCAAAATCGTTTCGTAAATCTCTCCAAAGGCGTGACTTTCTTCGTAGTCGCTTAAATCCAGAGAGTCGATATGGTTTATTACCTGACGCAACAGGACGCCGTCTTTCATGTAGGTGTTGGCGTCTTCAAAGGTGGTTTTGACTATGGCTTTTTTGATGGGAGTGTCGGGGTCTACCTGTACGCCGGGAATCAGAGTGCCGGTGGCGGGGTCTTTTACGTCGTTGCCTTTGAGTACCGGGAAAAGGGTGTTGTTCACAAAAGACAGGAGTGCGTCGCCGGTCATGCCTTTGCCGTTTTCTTCGTGTGCCCAGTTACGCCAGCGGCAAGGTTCGGGGATAACGGAGCGGTAGTCTGAGTCTTCAAACTCCCAGTCCTGTTCTTTGGTGTCGTAGACTTTTAAAAACAAAAGCCATGCTATCTGTTCAATACGCTGGGCGTCGCCGTTAATGCCGGCATCGTTGCGCATAATATCCCTGAGCCGTTTTACAAATCCGGTTAAGTTGGTCATGATTATTTTCCTTTTTGACTATTATCGCTATCCTTCAGGTAAAAAGTCAAATCACTTTCCTCTACACCGAATAAAGCAAAAAATTTTCTTAACATTGCAATTTTTGCTGTAGTACTCGTATTCGTTTCAACACAAATATTTTCAGAAATTATAGCAGATGTTCTTAGATTTTCAGCTGTGAAACTTACATACTGTGCTAATTCATTTTCAGCATCAGTTGAATACGCTATTTTGGTAAGAATACTGTTATCTTCCCCGTGAAGAAGTTGTAAAACCTGCACCATCATATCTGCCCAATTTTTAACTGAATGTTTAATATTTTTATAGCTGAAACTTATAATCTCTCTTCCGGTGTAGTCATAATCTTCATCCAACGAATATGTCTCAAACTGTTTTTGTGGGGGATTGTAGTCTGTCTTCGGAATCGCCCAAATCGATAAGGCTAGATTCATCAATATTTGGTTACGCTGCTCAAGTTCAGTTAATCCCCTCTGTTTTTGTTCTCCAATCCATTTATTTATATGTAGATGACTGTCAGCAAAGCCGTTCTGCATATCACGTTTGTCTTCAAAAGGAGCATTACTATATTTTGAGTTGTATCCTGTCAGTGTTAAATTTGCAAGACGATGAAGCCAGCTCTCATAAATTTCTTCATAAGCATCACCTAAATCTTTGATCCAAACCGGTGTCAACTGTTGGGGCATAATATGCTCAATAGTATATGTACCATCTTCACAGTATTTATAAACATCACTGACTTCCACGGTTCCATAATTTTCAAAGCGCTCAAGAATATATATTTTATTTTTACTATTCATCTGATAAACTTGACGGATAGAAAAAGCTTCGATAAATTCTCTGTCATCCGGGAATCGTCCATTATCAGATTTAGTTCGAAGAGCATATTTAAACTTTTCTAGATAATTATTTTCCAATCCATCATAACGAATAATATCCGAATGAAGTTTAAGAAATATTTTATTCAAAGCATTCGTAGGAATATCACAAATAAGACGACGAAACAGGTAATTTTCTGTATATAAAAAGATTTCTTTGACCTCAGAAAGAGACAGTTTACCTTCGGTTTGTAGTCGCAATATTTCCAAAAAGAAAGGTCTAGTAACTGTGGTTTCCAGTTTATTCAACCGGATAATACAAGCATTCAATTCTTTATCTGTTGTGTTTCCTTTTAAAAGAATTCCATACCATTTGGCATAGCTCAAAATATCTTGAAGCAACTTTTCTGTCTCGATAGAAGATTCTTCAACGAAATCCTTAAATTTAAAATAAACTTTATTTATTGCAGGAATCAGTTGCTGTTTAATACTTAAATAATCACGGATAAAAAAACTAACATTATAATCAGTATTGATTTCTATTTTGTTCCAATATCTTTCATAAAAATCATTTTGTTGTTTTGGGGAAAGTCCCATGAGAATGAAATTCCGAATTTTATCACCTTCACTAAGAGCAAGACCAGTAGAATTCAGACTTTCAAATATTAATTGGGGATTATCTTCTTGGTTGAGGGTAATATTAATAATTTCCAACCGTCCAATAGCATCAAAAAGTTTATCAAGAGTTATTTCTTCTTTCTGAATACGGGAATAGAAATAATTGTAATTAATTGTTAAATTAGAATCAGGTATATGCTCAGATTCTTCTTTGAACAGCTTCCCGAAAGCCTCTCTATCATTTTTCACTGGTTTTAATTTAATTCTTGTATCATCATTCTGCCATTGATCAACCAAGTATGTTTTATAAATTTTTTCTGCAAGATTCTCTTTTGTTGGTTTGAGCAAACCATTTTCCATCAAGTTATACATCGCCAAAAAAAGCAGAGAAACAGTCGTCAATCGCTGTTGTCCATCGATTACAAGATATTCATTAAATTCACCATCATTATGTACTGATACGATACTACCAAAAAAATGAGTTTTTCGTTTATTTTTCACAACTTTTATTAAATCATTATATAGCTGTTTACAGTTTTCAGTTTGCCAATCGTAATTACGTTGATACACTGGAATAATAAACCGCTTATCTGAACCATCCATATAAGCTACAAGTTTTGCTTCTGAACCTTTCATTTTTACACTGCCTCTTTTGTATATATTGCTTGTTCCAGTTCCCGTACTGCTTGCAGGTAGCCTTCTCTGCCTCCAAAGAGTTGGGCGATTTTTGCGGGTTTTCCGAATCTGACGAAGGGGTCAAGTTTCAGAATATCGATATCTTCTATTTCATAGATACCACTGTCGGCATATTTTTCCAGCAAGGC
>JAHLFV010000097.1 GCA_018883625.1 Candidatus Treponema excrementipullorum | reverse complement strand
GTAAATATACCGAATATTCCTGAAATATATTCAGGTTACTTGGCCTTTTCTTCGCTTAAAGTGATATGAGAATCCACAAAGCACCCTCCGAAGCCGGATAAGGCGCCTGGTTGCGTGTAAGTGACTGTTACAAGGGTTTGTCCCATGAATGTTTCAATCTTGTCTATAACGGCTTCCATTGGCTTGCCTAAGCCTGTAGCTTCGGCTGAAACCGTTACCAAATCACCTTCCTTCATATCCTTATTTTTTTGATTGTGTTACAAAATCAAAGTTATTCCTTATCTTTTACCTTTCCCTTCAGTGCGTTTATTATATACCCCTTGGGATTCTTTTTATCCCTTGATTTTCCCTTTAGAAGAGACAGTTCATAAACCAAATCTGGTATGGTTCTTTGGGCTTCTATGAGGATTTCCTTATTTCGGTTGACTTCTTCTTTGGTAAATCCTATTTGTGTGGTTAGATAGTTGTATATCTCTTTATCAAGAAGAGCCTTTCCTGGTATTTGAATAAGTAGTTCTTTCTTTTCGAGTTCTTGATCTCGGAATTTTGGCTGATAAACAGGGTAAAATCTGAATCCTATCACTCGACTTCTTGGATTGCGTTCGTTTTCCTTGAGTTTTGTGTAGTCAAACGTGTATGGACAAGTCTTGTCCAATATTTCTTTTGCAGGCTTTATTACTTTAGCTTCGATGTTGTCTACGCGGAATTTCCCGTTTTTATCCCTATATGCAGCTTTTACAATTTTGGGCATTCCATCTTTATCGAGAATTACTGTATCTTTAAGTGGTATTGCAAGCCACTCAAAAAGCTTTTCAATACTAAATTCAAATGGTTTTTTCTGTCCGCTCATCAGTAGATAAAACCTAAAACTATATGTGGTTGGCAGTGCCAAGGCTTTGTTTAGTTCAAACTCCCGGTAACCTCCTACAAAGTTTTTCATTGCCCACCACATAAGCTTTGGAACGGTAAAGGTTACTCTGCCAGTCCCTTTTTCATAAAAAGGTTCTGCAATATATGTTGCTTGTGTCCATACTTTATCGTCTTCATAAGTAAAAAAACGCCTGGATAGCCTGTTAAGCATGCCTTGAACATATTCATGAGACCACCCTTCGCTACTAAGCATGAAATCTTTCACATTTAATTCCATGTTTACAGCACCCCATTCTGAACGTTTGAATTTGTGTATCTCGTCTTTCATAAGTTTTCCTTGCAGTTCGAGGCTTGCAAATTCAAGGATCCTGGCTAAAACCCTTTGTTCGTCTACTGATATATCTGGATGATGACCGAAAACAAACTTAAATGTGGTTGTCACATCTTTGTTTTGGGTTGTTATAGGTACTGTTATTCCTTTTTTTCTTGGCATATCTCTGCTTTTTTAGGGTGGATATATGGCAAAGATATGTTTTTTATTTATTATAACCTACATTTTTTTAGAATAAGTAGTGTATAACGCTAAAAAAGTAGGTTAGAAAGGGGGGTAAGCAACGCTAAAAAAGTAGGTAATACAACGCTAAAAAAGTAGGTAAACAAGTATTTTAAGTGTTTGTGAGTGAGTGGGTTCCATATGGGGGGATAGGCATAATAACAGAAGATGCTATAAACAGGCAAAGGATTTTAGAGGAAATATGGCTGTTTTTTACCCCACTTTCCAAACTCTTAAAAGGTAGAACAAAGCAAAAGCAAATAAATCCCGAACGAAGTGAGGTTTAGAAAGCAAACTTTCTGGCGCGTTAAAATATGTGTATTTATGTATATATTTACTTTTTTAACCGCTAAATTCATATTAAATTTAGAGATTGTATTCTCTGTTTTCTTGTTTTCAAAAAATGATTTACTACTTTTGCGGAAAACTTGTAATATGATAGGGCGTTTAATAAAAGATTCTATATTAGCTGACTACAGAAGGAAAAAGGTGATAGTCTTGTTAGGTGCAAGACAAGTTGGTAAAACTACATTGCTTTCTGCATTATGGAATGGTGCAGAAAAAGTGCTTTCTTTGAATTGTGATGATTATGATGATGCTATGCTTTTAGAAGGAAAAACTTCGACGGAATTAAAGTATTTATTGTCACCATATGAACTTGTGTTTATAGATGAAGTACAAAGAGTCAAGAATATAGGGTTGACATTAAAGATAATTGCAGACTTAAAGTTAAATACACAAGTGGTCGTTACAGGTTCTTCATCTCTTAGCTTGGCAGATGAAATAAATGAGCCGGCAACAGGACGGTTGATAGAGTATAACCTTTTCCCATTTTCTTTACCAGAATTAGCTAACAGTACTTCTGAAAGGGAGGAACAAAGGTTGTTAGAGAACCGTATGATTTATGGTTTATACCCGGAAGTGGTAACAGAGCCTGGAGATGCAAAGCGAACATTGGTGACTTTGACCAACAATTACCTGTATAAAGACTTGTTTGTCTATAAAGGAATAAAGAAGCCTGAAATTATTCAGAAATTAGTAAGAGCATTAGCTTTGCAATTAGGCAGTGAAGTTTCTTATAATGAACTGAGTAATCTTTTGGGGGTAGATAAGAGTACGGTTGAAAATTATATCAATCTACTGGAAAAATGTTTTGTTGTGTTTCGCTTGGATTCTTTTAGCCGGAATTTGCGGAATGAAATCAAGAAAGGCAAGAAAATATATTTCTATGACAATGGGGTAAGAAATGCCGTTCTTTCCAATTTTGCTCCATTGGAGCTGAGAAACGATGTCGGTGCTTTGTGGGAAAACCTTATGGTTAGTGAAAGGGTTAAACGTAATTCATACTCCGGAAATTTTGCACAACTTTTCTTCTGGCGTACCCATGAGCAGCATGAAATAGACCTAATAGAAGAACAGGACGGTATTCTGCATACTTTTGAGTTTAAATGGAACGGCAAGGCAAGGAGCAGCCAACCGAAAGCTTTTGTCAATTCCTATCCAAACTCGACTTATGAAGTTATTACTCCAGAGAACTATTGGTCTTTTTTGAAATAGAGTAAATAACTAAAAAGTGGCGTTCAATGAAAAGAAAACGTAACCGATCTGAATCAAATCATGTCAGACGCAAAATAAACCGTTGGGTCCGCTTCCTGGTTCAAGAAAGAGACTGGGATTATGGCTTTATGCTTGAGATGGAGTATATGAAACTCCGGCAGATGGAAGAATACTTCAAGGGAAGGGATACATTCATAGGCATTGAATATGTGAAACGGGATTTGAAGATATGCCTTCGTCTGCTGGATATAGTCATGGGTAAGAATGATTTGAATATAGAGCATAGTCCGCTTAAATTCGTACCGTTTAAGGATGACAATGGCCGTAAAATGTACAAGGCCGAGGGGGCTTCCGAAATAATTTCATACAGAAATCTGTATGTCAATACGAGAAATGCCAGTCGTTTCACGAATTTCGATTTTACGAATCCGAACATGAATGAGTCCTCTGAAATAAGCCATAAGGAAAGTCTTCGTCTTCATAAGGCTTGGCATCTGTATAATATCATCCGTACTTATCGGATGTTCGCATGGTGGGATTAGTTGAATACTGGTTTTTGTGCTATTACTGGCAGGTTCCGACCTGTAAACGAAGTGAGCAAGCAGTTATTGGGCAATTCCCAATATAGCTTTTGTAAGATATTGAAAATTAATATTTTATAGGCTTAAATGTATGCATTTAGTATACTTTTAGTATGCTAAAATAATATAAGTGGTTGTATGATAATGTTTTATTCGGTAAATCGATGTATACAAATTGCATACGTAACTTTAATTTGGTACACGCAAGGTATGTTTTTGTATATACAAAAACACTTGCAACAGCCGAGCTGTCGTTTTATCACTCAATTTTCAGAGTAGAAAAGTCCTATAAAAGATTTAATGAGGGTGATTTTTTCCGAAAGTATGATGTGCTTTTTTCTATTTTCCGGCACAAAGGTAACTCCGCACTCCGTATTTGTAAAGGGACGTTTCACTCTGCGGGTAAAAAATTTCCTGAGCTCGCTTCGCTCGTGCGGTATTTTTTACCCTTCGCCCTTGACAAATCTCCATGCTTCGTTGGCAGTTGTTTAGGAAAAAAGAAAAAAATAATGTTGTTTAGTGTTGTGTTCTCAGATTTTTTAGGTTCTGAATGAACCTCTTTTTATCCGGTCGAATTCTTCGGCTACATACTGTTTCTCAGATAGGAACAACTTCTTTTTTTTATTTATGACTGTTTCTTTTAGTTGAATGTCTTTTTCTAATGAGTTAAATATTTCGTCAGAAATGCAATC
>JAHLFV010000096.1 GCA_018883625.1 Candidatus Treponema excrementipullorum | reverse complement strand
ATTGTACATACTCGTAAAAACTTTTTTTATAGTTTTGCAAAATACCTGTAGTTATACTTTGATTTTGGAGTCTAGTAGTTGGTAATCGATACAACAAATCAGTATATTTTTTATCCAGAGGAGATATTCTGTCACAAGAGACGGAAAACAAATCTTCAAAATATGTTCCTTTGCAATAGGGCTTTCCGTCGATATATGCAAAATCAGCTCCAAAAACTTCTATGTCTGTGAATCCCAAGTGATGGGCAAGATCAAAAGCAGCAGAAGTAACGGTACCTCCTCCCGTGTTAAGCAAGGGAATTTCTTGGTCTGCATTTTGCGTAATAAACCGGGAAAAAAGTGTGGAAAGTGGATTGTTATTTCTAAAAAAGAATATTTCACTTCCCTTGGCTCGGACTGTCGCTACTACTGACGGTGAAACACATAAATCAAAGGCAAAAATTGTGTTTTTAAGATGTTCTTTGGAAGAAGAATCGATAAAAAAGTGATTTTTTGAGTGGATTTGCGAATCGATGCACACTGCAACATCAGGATGAATTCCCCATTTTCTTAAAACAGGTACACTGGTATCTGTAGCTATAAGAAAATAGTCGCTGGTTTGTTTTTTAGCTTGAATTTGCGGTAAAAATTGTTCTAGGGAAGGGCCGGCAGCGGTAATGATAACTTTTGATGCAGTAGTTTTGATGGTAGTTTGCTTATCAAAAATACACGCTAAATTGGTAAAAAAATTTCCAAACCATTGTTTCCCGAAATGGGCCTGGGTTGCCATATCGCTACTTAATTCGCTTATGTATTCTTCAAGCTTTTTTGAAAAGTTACAATCATTTTTTTGTATTTGATCAAGCCACGATCTTAGGGGGGCATACACAAAATCACCATGTAATTGCGGAATATAAGTTTGCTTTAGCTTAGGTATAAAATAGTCTAAAAACGTGATATGAATATGTGGATGATATATGATATCTTCTAAATCAAAGTGAATTTTTAACCATTCGTAGTCTTCCAAAGAATTTTCTACCACAAAAAAATAAGAATTGGGATATTTTTTTAACAGAGTCCGAAGATGTAATCCGTTACCTAATCCTGTTACAAGAAAAAAGGCTTTGTTTTTTTCCGTTATACAGGCATATTTTTCTGCTTCCTTTTGTGGACTGTATCGGGAGTACATTGACTTTCCGTCGGTAAATAGGGGAATCAATGTCGTATCTTTTGCAGAAGTAACCGATGAGTAAATCATAAGATGTTTCCATGAACTTGTATATCGCTTAATAGCTTGGTCAAAATATCTTTCCCTTTTTCTTGTGGAGCAGTGTAATCCTGTTGTTTACTTCGTTTTGCCAAGAGCATTTCTGTAGGTGCCAGTGCTTCCAGTACTTCTTGCGGTATCTCTTTTTGTATCCACAAGGAAAGTGTCTCGATTATTTTATGATATCGTTGATTGTGAGTCAGTAGCGGTGTCGGGTGTAAGGTGGGAAACTGAAGTTTAGCTTTCTTGTTCTGTGCAAAAAAACTGGTAATATGTTCATATTCTTTCCAATCAATATCCCTGATAGTCCCTAAAGAGGCGATTTGAGGGGTTGTATTGATTCTGAAAAAACGGGAAGCAAAAATTGCTGACTTTGATTTAAACCAGTTTTTATATATTTCCAAAGATCCTGTACTCAGTTGGGCTTTGTATTGTCTGCTTTCTTTTGTGGATAGTCTAAAATCGTTTTGACTGCTTTGCAGTTCCAACGCATTGGGTTGTATGTGTTGAAATCCTTTGTTTGAAGATAAATCCAAACCACAGGCAAAAACAGGTCCTGTAGTCAAAGTTAATGCCAACTCTAAGGCTGTGCCACTTACCGTTCCGTTTCTAACAGCAGGCAATGTTGTGATTTGGCACTTTTCAAGTAACAAAGCCTCAGGACCATCCCCATAGGATAAAGGTACTATGCCTTGAGAAAAATCTTTTCCGTACAAGGCACTTTCTCCCGATAAGGCTAGGGGAATGGGGGAGGAGGCAATATGCTCTTTTGCCCAATATCCTCCGTCGGTAGAAATACAGAGATCCGGTGTAATATCATTTTGTAATAAAGGTCGTAAAGCAGAAGATAGGGCTATTAAGAAAAAATCACAACGATGTTTTTGTATCTCTTTGATGGAATCCTGCAACGAAGGACCAGAAGCTACGATTAAAATCGGGCTATTTCCCTTTTGAATCGTATAAGTATTTTTTACTCTTATACAAAATTTAATGGTATTTTTTATCCATCGCTGAGCAAAGAACGCTCTAGTCATTAAGATACTTCGTGCAGAATTAACAATAGTTTTTATTGTACTCCAAACTTGAGCATGTTCTTGAGGAAATATGATGGCGGAAGGTTTCCAAGCCGTAAAGAAAGCCGTAAGAATACCTTCTTCTCCATGATTTTGCAACAGAGGAGACAGATTGTTTTGATAATATACTTCATCCCACAAGTGATTGCAAAAATCAAATTGTTTTGAATAACGTATGGCTACTAACTTTGTTTGTGGGAAACGTTTTCTCAAAAACTCCGCACAGTAGGACAGAACCGGTTCTGTAACAATAATCAATGTAGGAAGAAAATCCACCACTAAATTGTCTGCAAATGTGCATGCTTCTTTTTTAGGGTCATATTTTGAATGAAGACTTACGTTATCACAAGAACATGTTTGAATTCCTGTTTTTGCAGGAAAAAAACTAATTTCTTTCATATATACGCTACTATAATTTAAACAGCCGTTTCGATGTAAATCTTTGAAGTAGCCTTGTCAAAAAAAGAAAGGAGATTTTTTTGTAGCTGAAATTGCAATAAGTCATTGTCTAAACTTGGAGCTTGGGAAAAAAGAATACGCAACTTACAATTTTCTCCGGGTATACAAAAATCGTCCTTAAAGAGAAGTTTTTTTATTCTATTGAAGGATTCAAATACCACCACAGGAGATAAAATCTCTAACGCTTCCGCATCAATATGCAAATCATCTGCAATTTCCGCAATAGCAGAAACTGTTTCCATTGTAAACATTTTCCCTACATCTAACGTAGGGGTTACAGAAAAGTGAGGAGTGGAAAATACCGTATTGAGGCTTGACAAGTCATCAGCAATAAATGCTCCTAGTTCTGGTATGTTTTCGTCTAACAAGGCTTTGTCAATAATATCGTCAGCCACGATCATAATAACTTTGATAGGAACATCAGCGATAATTGTTAAGGTTTTCATGTGGAGAGCTACTAGATTTTCTACAACACTTTTAGAAAACAACTGATAAAATGGCTCCAAGGCTACACCATTGAAAGTGTACCAGTCATTATTTTCCGGCAGTGTTCCGTTCCAAAAATCTGTAGATGATACAGATTTAAAAATGGAAATTGCATCAAAACCATGCTCGTACTGCATAAAAAAACGCTTTCCGTAGGGTACCAAGATACAAGCTCGCTTTACACCTACTTTTTCGGCAAACGAATGAAAATCATTTATCTTATGTTGTGTACTATAGAACACTGCCGGCTGTGAAGCTAATTTCACAGCCAACAATTGTTCAGCATGACTTAATAATCCCATATCAAGATAACCCAAGCTCATTAAAAAGTTTTTTATACAACTCAAAATGTTCTGAACGAGCAAATTCTGCTATTTTTTCTTCAGGTAAGCTATCCAATAACTGATCCATGTATACCAACACTGATTTTATATCTTGCTTCAAATCCTGGGGAATTTCAGAAATTTGATTTTCTACAGCTACTTCTTCAGATTGTGGTACAGATTCATTTTCAGATAACACATCTTCCTTTACATCCGGGGTTTCAAAACCATAGCTTTCTGCCAAAACGGGCTCAACAGG
>JAHLFV010000095.1 GCA_018883625.1 Candidatus Treponema excrementipullorum | reverse complement strand
GAATAATGTCTTTGTCAATATTTTTTTTGAATTTATATACACTTTTTGTTTCAAAAGCTTCTTTTTTATATCCAATAAGCGTTTTTTTACAAAATATACTCATATTTTTACATATTTCTAAAAATAACAGTCAATCTAATGTTGTATAAAATTGATATGACAACTTACTAAAGCAGATAGGAGTTAATCTATGGCACTATGGCATAAAGACGGTCAACAAAACACAGATAAACATTCTTCCGTAGACTTATCCGATGTTATCAAAGGAATGCAACGTGCAGTAAACGAAGCAGAGAAAATGCTTGAAATGCACAATTTACGGTCAATAAAGAATTTTTTCCATGAAGACGGAGATCCCAAAACAATTGAACTTCATCTTACCGGTGACAATTATTTGGAAGTACCTATCTTGGCTTTGGCTAATCACAACTCTCTTCAAATAGACAAATTGACCATGGAATTCGAAGCCAAGATTCAACAGGTTGGTATAGAAAACGCAGACGATATTTTGAAAGCTGTTCAAAAAAGCGGAACGGTAGAAAATATCTCATCCCAAGATACACATCACAATACAGAAAACAATCGGGAACGGAATGCCGTTTTCTCTATCGGTTTTGCGGGAAAAGCTGATTCAAATCTTTTAAAAGTAAAATTGGAATTTTCTTCTGCAAACCAAACAGAAGGTCTTTCCAGAATCATAGATGAATACAATAAACTTATTGTGCCTTACACGGCTATAGAAGGCGAAGACGCCTCTCCTTGGAAAAACCATTAACAGATAACGATGATCCTGTCACCCGGGAGCAGGACTCGTAAATAAATCATTCTTACTAGGAGGATAGTATGGGTAAGATTGCAGAAATGATGGGCGGACTTCCCATGGAAGATCTCATCAGCGCACCTTTAGTATCAGTTGTATCTGCTCAGCGCGGGTTGGCTGAAGTTATGATTGATTACGTTGACAAGGTAGGTTATGTAGATCCGGCAAAAAGTGCACAAGCCCGTATGTTGCGGTTTGAGTTGGATAAACCGGTGATTTCGGAAGATGCCGTTTCTACAACCAAAGTTACCATGCAGGCACCTATGTTGGGACTTTTGCCTATGCCTGCTTTGCTCGTGGATCATGTAACAATTGACTTCCAAATGGAAGTCAGTTCAACAGAATCCAGCAAGGAAAACCTGAATGCAGAAGCGTCACTTTCTGTAACCGGTGGATGCAGGTGGGTAAAGGCTACCGTATCGGGAAAGGTTTCCACTTCAAAAGAAAATACCCGATCTACCAACCAGTCTGCCAAGTATCAAGTTCATGTGGAGGCAAATCAGCAACCACAGACAGAGTGTCTTGCCAAACTGATGGATATGTTTGCTGCCTGCACGGAACCTGTTAAGCTTGAAAAATCTGCATCTCAAGATCAGTCAGCCGCATAAAAGATAAAAGGAGAACACGATGGCAAGAGGAGAAGGTACCCAAATGAAAAACAGTCTTAGCAGAATATCTATTGCCGACTTGATAGCGGCTCCCCTTAAAGCAGCTGCCGATGCACAAATGGAACTTGCCAACAGTACTGTAGACTTTATCCGGACAGTAGGAATTGAACAAAAAGACGACGGAACTGCACACACACGATCACTTTCCTTTACGCTTTATCGGGAAGAACATGATGGCACGGGAGAGACTTTATCCATTCAGGCACCACTGCTTGCCATCGTACCGGTTCCCAATTTGGCGGTAGAGGAAGTAAATGTGGAATTCCAAATGGAAGTAACTTCTACTACAAAGGAAGAAAAGTCTTTTTCTGTTGAAAACGACGAAATGCCGGAACAGAATGGTGTTACTGTGTGCGGAAAAGTTTCTGCTCAGGCAACAGGAACGCGAGAATCCAATCAAAGCGCAAAGTATCAAATTCAAGTTAAGGCACGGCAACAACAAATGCCAGAAGGTTTAAGCCGTGTCCTTGATATTCTGGCTCAATCAGTTCAAAGCACATAGGAGAAATAATATGTCTAAACAAGATACCATACCTAAAGAAAGCCGACAACGGATAATGAAAAACTTGGGAGAATACGGATGTTATTTTCTGTCTTTGGTACATATGGCAGAAAGGATAACAGGAAAACGAATTGATGCCGTGGAGGTGTTTGTCCGAGTATTGGAGAAAAAATGGGTTGACGAAGAAGCAACCTTATTGGATCCCGCTTCTGTACTTGGATATATGACAGGACTGAATTTTACAGTACGGAAAGATAGCGAACAGTATCTTCCTCGGCAAAATGAGTACGAAATTTTGCAATTCGTCAATGGTTCGTACACCCACTTTGTGGTAGGAGATGGGAAAGGATATGTATCTTACGATCCTTTAGGAAATTCCAGAACCGTTGCCCAAGGGAAATGTATGGGCAAACGGATTTTTACACAAATGTAACAATTTTGGAGGAACAAATATGAAAGAAGATACAATACGGAAAGCAGCGGAAAAAGAAAGTATTCAACAAGAGAAGGCAGAAATTGATAAAATTATCGCTTTGTACAATAATGCAAAAACAGGAAATCCCCATATTAGCAATCAAGAAAATAGGGAAATACCGTTTCTTATTGTCGGACGACAAGAAGATTTAAACTGGTGTTTATCTACTGTTGCCCAAGCTACCTCAAATCCTGACGTTTACCGTAACAGATGTAACTTTAATACCAGTAACGACCGACAGTCTGGCGAATATCTGAATATAGAAAAATGGACTATTTTTAAGAACAAAATATGGCTGATCGGTGCCATTGAAGCAGGAATAGATTTTTATCTGACAAAAAAAGGTGGATTTAAATCTTTGGAAGATATTTTCTCCATTACTATCAACAGAGAAAATCAGCGGTATCCGGTAACCGTCACCTGTATTGAATTAATCTCTTTGCTTTCTTTTGGTTATGAACCTACCCTTCTTCCAGACTGCAGTATCTGTTTAAGAAGAACCTTATCCCGAGGAGATATAGACTCTTTTGATACTTATGAAAAGTGTTTGGATAGTCAGATGAACGGTGTTGATGGCAAAGTTTCAGAAGAGAAGTGTTTGCAATTTTTAAAAAATCGCTTACAGGTTTTGTTCAAAAATTAGTGAAGTAACCGCTACACTAAGCCCATTTTGCAGTCATTCTGAACATATAAAATGTTATCTCTCTGTGCTCTTTCCCCCAACGTATGCCACGAAAATTGTACAGAAACAGAATGACTCTTTATGGACTTCTTTCATACACAGAAGAATCCATGAAAAAACATTTTTACACATACATTTTTATTTTACTTTTTTTTCAGACAGTCAGTGCCAAGGATTATCCTTTTGGAATATTCATTACCGGGCTATATAACTTTGACTATATTGAACAAACTTTTTGTGCTGATTATTGGTTGTGGTCTTTGTACGACGGAGAAGAAACAGATTTTCAAAACAGTATAGATCCGGTAAATGATATTTCTTTTACCAGCAGTATTTATTCTTCGCAACAACTAGATACGGGACAATATTGGATGCAACAAAAAATACAGGCTCAGTACCAATATAAATGGGATTTGAGAAAATTTCCTTTTGAAGTGGCTGAATTAAAAATAGAAATCGAAGATTATCGGGACATAAGTGAAGTAAACTTTATTGCAGATACGGTAAATTCAGGAGTTTCCAATCTTATCACCATAGACGGATGGGATATAACGTCTTTTAAGATCGGTAATTCGGTTATAGAGTATAATACTAACTTTGGCAATTCCTCAGCTACCTCAGAAAGCAACGATTATTCCCGTATTATCGCATGTATTGGTATCACAAGAAGCAATTCTTGGATTACCTTCTTCAAACTTACGGCAGGAGTCTATATTTCCATTTTAATATCATTTTTACCGTTTTTCATGAAACCGAATACAGACTCTCGCCTATCTCTGCCCTCTGCCGGATTATTTGCTGTTGTCAGTAACAAATATGTAGTTGAATCTATCGTTCCCTCTTCCACATCTCTGACACTGTTGGATTCCATACATTTTTTGGCAATGCTTTGCATACTGTTAATTTTTATTGTACTGATTCAAACGGATGGTATGAGAAGTTCGGAAGAAAAACAGCTCATTGATATAAGTTTCAGAATAGATCGCATTTTCGCCCTCATTCTTGCAACAGTATTTTGCATAATAAATTGTGTACTCTTATGTATCTAATTCATAGATTTAACGCTTCTATCCGAGTTTTTTTTTCAAAAGCAGTGGTACGGGTGTAAATACGGGTTGTTTCTATAGAGGCATGTCCCAAAATATCTGCCAATTCACCTAAGTCTTTGTATAAGCAAAAGTATTGTTTCGCAAAAAAATGTCGGAAACTGTGTGCATGAACTGTTCCTTTTGGGAAATTCAATAAACGTTCCAGTTTATTAAAATCTCTCCATAATTGTCCTCTGTCAATAAGTTTATTTGGATTTCTGGGAGAACAGAAAATCATTCCAGTTTCTATGTGAACTTCGGAGCAGTATTCTAGTAAAACCTGACACACATTATAGGGGATGAATATCTCCCGAACTTTACCTTTATTACTAACCAGGCATCGCCCCATACAAAGTGTTTCAACTTTTATATAAGCCAGTTCACCTACTCTGATACCGGAAGAAGCCAGAACACGCATTATGCAATATAATCGTTTGTTCCCGATTTCCAAGGCTTTATTAAGAAGCATATTGTACTCTTTCAGAGAGAAAATTTTATCTAAACTTGTCTGTCTTTGAGTTTTTATCAATCTAACATGTAAGCTGTCTGTATCTGAATATCGAGCAAAAAACTTATTTAAGGAAATTAAAACAGAATTACACCCACTTATCTTTCTTCTAGAAAACAAATCTTCCCTATAGTGTTGTAAAATTTGTAAAGAAATCTCTTGTTCATGTTTTTTGTCACACCATTCAAGAAAAATCCTGACATCACCCACATACTTTTTTACAGTTGCCGGAGCTTTGTCTTCTTTTATAAGATTTTTTTCAAAATCAAACAGATAATTTTGTGCATCACTGTACTTCATATTTCCTCCAAACTTCAGATAGTTCTAGAGAAAACATATACAAAGTGGATAATTAAAAACACAGTGTTTCTGTTATTTTATACCATCAAAACAAGATATCATCCTCTTGGGGTATATTGGTAAAAAACATCACAAAATTTTACGATATAACATGAAAATCCCCGAAAATGACTTTTCAAACATATTTTAGTCTTAAATTTATGACTTTTCAATATATTTTACATAGAAATTTTATGACTTTTCAAATTATATACAACAGACTCCGCGACTGCCTAATAAAGTCTTGGCATAATGACTTACGAATCTTTTTTTTCTATTAAATTGTAGGAGAGATTTAAAGTCATTTCCGTATCGAACATGGTGACTACCAGTTTTACCCGACGTTTTCGTCTGTCTACACTGGTGATTTGTCCTTCCATTCCCTTCATGGGACCATCCACAATAACAATCCTGTCATCTTTATCAAAAAAAGCAGTGGAAGGTTCGGCAATTTCTCCAAAAGACAAAAACTGTTGCACCAAAGCATAATCCTGTTCGTTAAGACAACGCACATCTTCGTTGGAAGGTAAAAAATGTGCCACACCCTTAACTTTTCGCAATAGCATCATATCTTTCGGTACCAAAGAGTCTTCCGTGCATACAAAAATATACCCGGGAAACAAGGGCTGCAATTCCCAGAAGTTTTTTCCCCCACGCCGGATATACAAGCGCCGTTGCAAAAACAGAGCATCTACAGCGTCGAACTTTTCGTTTATTTCTTCCGAGATAGTTTTCTCTTGCCCTGTCTTTACCTGTAACACGTAGAAAAAAGAATGTGCCATGATACAATCCAAGTTGCGTTTTTACAGAATGCTCTTATTGTTCTGCAACAGCTTTTCTTCTATTAGCTCGTCTGTTTGCATAGTGAATCCAGGCAAAAAACAGCAACACAAGAAGGTACGTAACCGACAGTAACACTGTACTTTGCACTTTTGTAAGCAGTGTAGATACGTATACGGAAATACAAACAAGTATTTGGATAGATAATAAAAGATACAGTACTCCGGTTTTACTGAATCCGATATTCAATAACTTATGATGTATATGAGACTTATCGGGACTCATAATAGGACGATGATCCCGGGTTCGGCGCCATACGGCAGCCAAAGTATCCGTTACGGGAATAGCTGTTAAATTAAGCAAAACGAGGATTTTTGTAAACTCGTACACTGTCATTGAAGTGTTCACATCTTGTTCCGTATATAGTGCAAAAGCCACAACACTGAATCCTAAAAAAGTTGAGCCGTTATCCCCCATAAATACTTTTGCCGGAGGCCAATTGAACACAAGAAATCCCAAAATAGCGGCAGCAAGAATAAAAAATACCGCAGCTACATGGGGAACAATTCTGTAATATATAAAGCCATAGGTAATAAAAGTAACAAAGGTGATGGAACCACATAATCCGTCTAAACCGTCAATAAGGTTATAGGCGTTAATTACTCCTACAATCCATACAAAAGTTACAAGATAGGAAAATACCAAAAGAAAAGCGTTCTGTTCAAGATCAAAAATAAAAATTCGGTTAAATTTAAAACCCCCTACCAC
>JAHLFV010000094.1 GCA_018883625.1 Candidatus Treponema excrementipullorum | reverse complement strand
TAACACCAGTATTCGGGCCTTCTTATAGTCCAATCCCAAAGAAATAGCCGTAACTTCTCCGCTACCTAAGATGTCAAGATATTTGGGGCACAAAGCCAGCAATACAATACATACCACTGTAACAGGCAACAAAAAATAAAAATCGTTCCAATTTTTTCCGCTAAAACTTCCCAAAGTCCACACAAACATTTTGTGTAATTCTTTGTATTTAACCAACAATATAATGGAAGTTATTGAAGAAAAAAACGATGAAAGGGCTGTTCCCGTCAGTAAAACCAACACGGAACTTCCCTGAAAACCGCCGCCACCATATCCGCCGTGAAATTGCACAATAATCAAAATAACCAAAGCCGTTACAAGAGCCATGGCAAACGCACAAAAAGATACAAAGTTAGAGGCAGCAAAAGAAACTGACACCATTCCCCAGGGAATCAGTGCGGAAGTAACGGCTCCCAAGGTTGCCCCGGAAGAAATCCCCATAATACCGGAATCTGCCAAAGGATTTCTGAAAAATCCCTGAAAAATCACTCCGGCACCGGCTAACAAAGCGCCGCACAGTCCTGCCAAAATAACCCGGGGCAACCGTATTCCCCATACAATCAAACCGGCTAAATCAGCACTTTGAGGACCCCAAAGGCTATCCACTATTTCCTTAAAAGAAAAGCTTTCCGCTCCTAAAGATACTCCCACAACAACTGCCAACAGCAATGCCGCCAATGCAGGCACTTTTTTTTTCACTGACTACTTATCCGTTACAAGTTGTGCCAAAAGAATTGCCATATCTCCCAACCGGGGACCGGGACGGGAAAACAAATCTGCATCTACAGGATATACGGTATCATGTTCTACGGCAGAAATTTTATTCCAACCGATTCTGTTTTTTATGTTGGATACGCCACTGTCTCCCTGTAAAGCGTAGTCGGGAAAAATAATAAAGTCAGGATTCCGGGCAATAATGCTTTCTTCGCTGACCTGAGGATACGGTTGTTCAACGTCGGAAAAAATATTTTCCAATCCGATAGAGGTCAACACATCACTGATAAATGACGTTTTACCACAGGTAAAATAAGGACTTTGCGAAATTTCCCAGTACACGGTTTTACCTTGTATTCCCAAACCGACTGTTTCTACCAGAGTACGGGCAGTATTCATATCATCCCGAATTTTTTTGACTACCTCAACTGCTTTTTCGTTCCGATTCAAAAGCAATGCCAAATCCTGTATTTCCTGCAAAATACCTTCTACACTTTCTGCAGAAGACACAAATATCTGTATTCCCAAGGCCGTTAACGGTTGTTCCAGATGGTCGTGCATTCCCTTGGTCAAACACACCAAGTCTGGGCGGAAAGACACAATTTTTTCCATGCTGATGGCTTTACCGTCAAAACCGCCGGCAGAAGGAATATCTGCCACTTCAGGAGGCCAGTTACAAAAATCTGTTCGGGCAACCAAAAGATTTTCTGCGTCCAAAGCATACATAGTTTCCGTAATGGAGGGACTTAAAGATACAACTCTTTCTATTGCTTTTGATTGAGCCACATCGGCAGTACCCATAGCAAACAGAGAGTAAAACAAACAAAAAAATCCAATACTGACAAATACTCTTTTCTTCATGAAGGAATTATACCATATTCATTGCAATAAGTCTTGAAAAACGGTATTCTTTTGTCATGAAAATATCAGAACTGTTGGAAAAACAAAAAAATCTTTTGTCTTTTGAAGTTTTCCCCCCTAAAACAGACAGTGCATACAGCTCTGTGGAAACAGCCGTAGAAGAAATTGCCACTCTAAAACCGGATTTTATGAGTGTTACCTACGGTGCAGGAGGTGGTACCAGCGATTTTACTATTTCTATAGCTTCTGGTATTCAACAACACCATGCGGTGCCGGCTTTGGCACATTTAACCTGTGTATCTTCCACTAAAGCGGCTATCAGAAATCATATTCAAAAGTTGCAGGAAGCCGGCATAGAAAATATTTTGGCTTTGCGGGGAGACTTGCCCCAGGATTTTGATAACAGCAAGGCGGATTTTCATTATGCAGACCAACTGGTAACAGAAATAAAAAAACTGGGAGACTTTTGTATCGGAGGAGCGTGCTATCCCGACGGACATCCCGAATCACTCCACATGGCAGAGGACATAGATAATCTTAAAAGAAAAGTCGATGCCGGCTGTCAGTTTTTGACTACACAAATGTTTTTTGACAATAACGTGTTGTACAACTACATGTATAAAATCAGGGAAAAAGGTATTACCGTTCCCATTATAGCGGGAGTTATGCCGGTAACCAATGCCAAGCAAATCACCCGAATCTGCAAACTTTCCGGCACCTACTTGCCTGCCCGTTTTAAAACCATCGTAGACAGGTTTGGTGAAAATCAGGCAGCTATGACACAAGCAGGAATAGCCTATGCCACGGAACAAATAATCGATTTGTATGCCAATGGTATCAAAGCCGTCCACGTGTATTCCATGAATAAACCGGAAGTTGCCCGTCAAATAAAGGAAAATCTGTCGGAAATTGTAGGCAAAATATAAATGATTGAAGAAGCCAGGGTTTTTCATCACAGTGCAAACGGTTTTTCTCTTACTCCCGATATAAAAGAAGCTTGTCGTTATTTAGGGGTAAAACGAACCGATATGGTAAGGGGAGAAACTACTGTCTTGGAAGAAACCCGCAACTTGGTTCTTGAGTCCGTTAAAGAGTTGCAGCCCCTTTTGCATCCTCAGTGTCTGTACGCCAGATTTCCTTTGGCAACAGAGACCTACGGAACGCAGGAAAGTTGTGCTTCTACCTTGACCTTTGCCGGCTTTACGGTAACCAGCAAAGATTTAGGGGTGAATCTGAAAAATTGTTTTTCGGTCATTCTTATGGCTGCTACCATCGGTCCCCAAGTTGACGCTTTGATTCAACGGTATGGAAAAATAAACCCGGCAAAAGGGGCTGCCATGCAAGCCACAGCCGCCATGTTTATAGAGTCTTATGTGGACAGCATAAACCACATGCTCAAAAGAGAAGCCCTTTCCCAAGGAATGGTCTTGCACCCCCGATACAGTCCCGGTTACGGAGACGTATCTTTAGAGGTACAAAATATATTTTTTTCTCTTTTACCTTGCACAAAAATCGGATTAAGTCTTACCGACACCTTGTTTATGATACCGGAAAAGTCGGTAACGGCTTTTATCGGAATAGAACATAAAAATGAATAACAGAAAGGATGCAACAATGAAAGATGTTATTACCACAATTTTGGAACGCCGTTCCTGTCGCAGTTTCACAGAAGAAAGTGTATCGGAAGTACAAATAAAAACTTTACTGGACTGTGCTTTGGCTGCTCCCAGCGGTCGGGGATTGCAAACATGGAAATTCACAGCAGTCTTAAACAGGGAAAAGATACAAAAACTTGCTCAGGCAGTTGCCCATGCACTGCATCTTGAAGATTATTCCATGTACCATCCGGCAGCCATTATTATCACTTCCAACGAAAAAGACAGCAAATTCTGGGAAGTTGACAACGCCTGCGCTATGGAAAATATCTATATAGCTTGCGAAGCCCTGGACTTAGGTTGTGTGTGGATCAATCAGTTGTATACCGTTTATGATGAACCGCAGGTTCGCACCCTTTTAAGCGAATTCGGTATTCCGGAAAATCACGGAGTGTACGGTGTGGCTGCCATCGGTCACAAAAAAACAGTACCGGCACCCAAATTTATCAAAGGACAGTATCAGATTATACGGTAATCTGTAAGTTATATATATTTTTTACGATAAACAGGAGAAGGAAATGTCGGAAAAAAGAGAAAGTTTAGGTTCCCGATTGGGTTTTATCTTCCTTTCGGCAGGATGCGCCATCGGATTGGGAAATGTATGGCGGTTCCCGTACATTACAGGTAAATACGGCGGAGCGTTGTTTGTTCTTGTCTATTTATTCTTTTTGGTTGCCTTGGGATTGCCCATTATGGTTATGGAGTTTTCTGTGGGACGGGCTTCCCGACAAAATATCGGTAAAGCATTAAAAACTTTGGAAGCACCGGGAACAAAATGGCACTGGTACGGTCCGCTAGCCATTGCCGGTAACTATCTGCTTATGATGTTTTACACAGCTATTACCGGTTGGCTTTTGTACTATTGCTACGCTTCAGCCACCGGAGCTTTTTCCGGTTTGGATACAGCGGGAGTAAACAACTTTTTTGGCGGATTACTGTCAAATCCTCTACAGCAAACTTTTTGGATGATTCTTGCTGTTGTATTAGGCTTTGTAGTTGTAGGAATGGGACTTAACAAAGGTGTAGAAAACATTACAAAGGTTATGATGTTTTGTCTGCTTATTTTGATTTTGATTTTGGCAGTACACTCTCTTACCCTTCCCGGTAGCAGTGCAGGATTGAAGTTTTACCTGCTTCCTGACTTTTCCAAAGTAACAGACTCCGGATTCGGAGAAGTGGTATTTGCTGCCATGGGACAGGCATTCTTCACCCTCAGTTTAGGTATCGGAGCCATGGAAATCTTCGGTTCTTATATAAATAAAAATCACACTCTTACAGGAGAATCTGTCAGAATTATTATCCTTGACACCTTTGTCGCCCTTACCAGCGGTTTGATTATTTTCCCCGCAGCCTTTGCCTACGGAATCAATCCCGATACAGGCCCCCAGTTACTCTTTGTTACCATGCCTAATATTTTTAACCACATGGCCGGAAGCCGCATTTGGGGAACATTATTCTTTATCTTTATGAGTTTTGCCGCTCTTTCCACATTGATTGCGGTATTTGAAAATATTACCAGCTACTGGATGGATGTACATCACTGGACAAGAACAAAGGCCTGTATTGTCAATGCCATAGCGATAATGATTCTGTCTTTGCCCTGTATTTTGGGCTTTAACGTACTTTCCGGTTTCCAACCACTGGGAGCGGGCACCGGTGTTCTTGACCTGGAAGATTTCTTTGTAAGTACTACATTGCTGCCTTTAGGTTCTCTGTTGACCCTGATTTTCTGTACCCATAAATTCGGTTGGGGCTGGGACTCATTCTTAAAAGAAGCTGATGAAGGAAAAGGTTTGAAATTCCCTGCCAAACTGAAATTCTATTTTAAGTGGATTTTACCGCTGATTATTATCTATATATTTGTTGACGGATATATCAAAACCTTCAGCAAATTGTTCTAGAAAACTACAGAGTAGTCTTTGTGTAACGTCAGAGCATGATACCAAAGGAATTATACTTGGACATTACGCAAAAGGGTACAGCATGATTTTTAATTGCACCAAGACATAAAAAAGCCCTTTCTGCCGAGCAGCTCACTGCACACCACAGAAAGGGTTTTTATTACAATTGATACTGTAATTCAGCAATAAAACTTATTCTTGTTTTTCTTCGCTTATCACACCGGTGCCATACCAATCTACTTTTCGTGTTAAGACCATTAAGGCAACCACAACACAGAACAGTCCCAAAGTACCGATAAGCAGAGCGTAATCTTCTGCCTGCAACGTACCAAAAAGGAATACGTATGTTATTCCCTGAACCAGAGCAAACAACACACCCCATTTTAGCTTTCGGAAAATTGCTGCCCCATACCCCAAGGTAGTAAGACAAACGGCTAAGGCACTGATAAAGTATGTTGCACCAAAAGTCAAATGCTCGGAAATAGCCAATAGCAACAAATAAAACAATACGTCAGCAAACCCGATTAGACAGTACTGCACCGGATGAATCCGTACTCGGGTAAAAATCTCAAAGATAAAAATCGTTAAAAAGGGAATAATCAAAAACAAAACAGCATACTTGACGCTTCGCATGGTCTTTTGATAATTATCCACGGGAGTAATAAATTCCGCCGTAATACTTTCCCCGTACATATCACCAAATTCTTCCCCGCCGGTAGCAATCCAAGACTTCGGATAAATGGTAGAAAGCCCGGCTATGTCCCATCGGGCTTCAAAACCGTTATCGGTAACAGTCCGTTCTACCGGCAACCAACCTCCGGAAAAACCCGGATTGGGCCAGTCAGAAGTGATTTCAAACGTGTTGTTTTCGGCCAAAGGGGTCAAAGACAAACTGTTACCTCCTTGTAAAGAGGCCTTCATAGTATAGTCGAATCCCTGTTTGACGGAATCTGCCGGCATTTTAAAAAATACCGTGTGAGAAAAGGGAGAAACCTGTAATTCTGTCACAGACTGCTCCAAAGGTGTTCCGTTTACAGTGATGACAGGCAGAGCCGTAAAGTTTTTCTTATTGGAAATTCCCACCAACAGCATGGCTTCATCCCATAGAATTCGGTTTTCATCTACCTTAAAGGTTTCGTAAGGAACAGGCTGGAAATTGCCGGAAGACAAGGTATCACAGGAAAACACAGGAACGTCAAAAATGCCCCGTACCAAATATTCCGGCTGTACCTCTGCAGTAAAATTCCAATTTTGAGGAACTGATAAAATATAGCGAGTTTCTTTTCTCTGATACACCGAACCGTCGGCATTTCTGCCTTCAAGAGTAACTTCGTAAGGCAATGCCAAAACCAGTCCTTCCAAAACGGGCTCTCCACCCTTAGGTTGCAAAACAGACTGTATGGCTGAATCACGATAAAATTCTCTGTCATGTACTAAAGAAGTGATCATGGAAAGCGGTATTAAAAATAACACTACCAAAACAGCAATAATAAAAGGTTTTATCCCGATTTTTCCTACCGTGTCGGAAAACAGTACTTTCTTCATAAAACTACTCCTTTTCTGTAAACACTCCAGAAACTGCTTTGTAACGGGGCACCATAGTATCTCCCATAAAAGAACAGCAGGAGCCCGTCAAAAAATATTTTTCCGAGAACCTGACAAATCCTTACACCGATACAAAACTTCTGCTACCACACATTAAACATCAAGGCACCGTAAGAAGGATAAGGCCAGTACTCATAACCCACCATGGATTCCAAAGAGTCTACTGCTTCCCGCAAACTGTTCATGGCAGGAATAACCCACGTTGTATAGTAATTGGCAGTAGAAGTAATATCGTCACTGCCAAAGGTATCTGCCACAATTTGCTCCAAAGCCCCCACTTCCCGGTGAATTCTGTCAATCAAATCCTGAGCTTTTTGTAAGGTATCGATTTGTGCCCGGCACTGAGTATCGCAACCGATACCCTGCACTTCCCGAATAGATGCAGCAATATCCCGTACATACTTAAAGACTCCCGGCAAGATCTGTTTCCGGGTCATACCGATCATGGTACGGGCTTCTATGTGCAATACTTTTACGTACTCTTCCATTTGTACGTCATACCGGGAACGGATTTCCGTTTCGGAAAAAACACCGTGACGTTCAAACATATCAATATTTTTTTGTGCCAAATAATGAGGCATGGCGTCAGAAGTAGTTTTGAGGTTCAAAAGCCCTCGGCGCTCTGCCTCCTCTACCCATTCTTGAGAATACCCGTTACCGTTAAAAATAATCCGACTGTGTTCATTTAACGTTTTTCTGATAAGCTCGTTCAGGTCTTTTGTAAAGTCGGCAGATTTTTCCAAAATATCCGCAAACTGACTGAATTCTTCGGCAACGATGGTATTCAAAAT
>JAHLFV010000093.1 GCA_018883625.1 Candidatus Treponema excrementipullorum | reverse complement strand
GATCCCTCTTTTATTCTTAAGGTTATAACTTCAGTTTTAGTTATTGCCTGTCCCTGCGCCCTGGGATTGGCAACACCTGCCGCTATCATGGTGGGTACAGGTAAAGGAGCCTCTTTGGGAATTCTTATAAGAAGCGGAGAAGCATTAGAAATTGCAGGAAAAACTCAAGTTGTAGTTTTAGACAAAACAGGAACTATAACCCAGGGCAATCCTCAGGTAACAACGATTCTTTCAAAAACAGATAACCAAACAGAAATTTTACTGATAGCTTCTGCGGCAGAATCGGTGGCACAACATCCTCTGGCACAGGCCATCGAAGAAAAAGCAAAAGACAGTATTCCTCAAGAAAAAATGCAACAGTACAAGGTAGAGCATTTTACCAATATTCCCGGAAAAGGGATCAGAGCTACACTTGTAAGCAAAGACGACACACATGCTGTTTATATCGGAAACACGTTGCTTATGAAAGAAGAAGGTATCGCTATTGACCCAGAGCTTCAAAAAGGGTCTGAACTTTTATCTGCCCAAGGAAATACCTTGGTGTATGTAGCAAAAGAAAAACAGCTGTTAGGAATTATCGCCATTGCAGACACAATTCGTGACACAAGCAAGGAAGCTGTAGCGATGTTCAAAAAACTAGGAGTAGAAGTGCAAATGCTTACAGGAGATAACAAAAAAACAGCAGAGTACATAGGTGGTCTTGCCGGAGTGGACAAAGTTATTGCAGAAGTTTTGCCACAGGAAAAGGCACAAGTAGTAGCGGCTTTACAGGCAGAAGGTAAAAGTGTCATGATGGTGGGCGATGGTATTAACGATGCACCAGCTCTTGTCCAAGCAGATACGGGAGTTGCCATCGGCGGCGGAAGTCATATTGCCGTTGAAGCAGGAAATATTATTTTAATGAAAAATGATTTACGGGATGCGGCAAAATCAATTCAATTGAGCCGATTGACATTGTTCAATATCAAGGAAAATTTGTTTTGGGCATTTTTCTACAATAGTATCGGAATTCCCATAGCAGCAGGAGCTTTATATCCTGTTTTCGGCATTCTACTGACTCCCATGCTGGCAGGCCTTGCCATGTCTTTAAGTTCTGTTTTTGTTGTGGGAAATGCGTTGCGATTGAGAACAAAAAAGATTAAACTGTAACAGGGGTTTTGATGGATACAGGAAAAGAGTGCGAATGCCACAAAAAAAAATACAGAGATGAACAGGAATATAAAAGTCTTATTCACAGATTAAACCGTATTGAAGGTCAAATACGGGGAGTCAGAGGGATGGTAGAAAACCACATTTATTGTGTAGATATTATCACTCAAGTTTCTGCAATACAGGCAGCTTTAAATGCCTTTAATAGAGAACTGATGGGAAATCACATCAAAACCTGTGTGGCAACTGATATCCGTGCAGGTAAAGATGAGACTATAGATGAATTGGTACATACAATTCAAAAACTTATGAAATAGGAGATAGTTATGAAAACAATCAACGTGCCGGATATGCACTGCAATAAGTGCGTAGAACGAATTACAAAGGCTCTCAATCAAGAAAGTCTTAAATTTGAAGTGTCACTGGAACAAAAAACAGTTTCTATTGATGGGTGCGATCACTGCGTGGCCACAGCTATGGAAACTCTTGAAGATATTGGTTTTACACCTTCTGTAAAAGAGTAACTTTTAGACCACCAGTGAAGTGTTAAATAAAAACCGGCTTTTAAGGAGTGACCTAAAAGCCGGAAATGTATTTTATACACAATTAAAAGGCAGCCGGTATCATATCGATGCCGGTGGTTTCTTTAAATCCGTACATCAGGTTCATATTTTGTACAGCCTGACCGGAGGCACCTTTTATCATATTATCTAGGACAGAAACAATCTGTAACATTTTTCCGTCGTGAACCACATACACCTGCATATCACAATAATTGGAGTACCGTACGTTCTTTGTGGTGGGATTTTTACCTGCCTCTAAAACTCTGACAAAAGGCTCGTCTTTGTAAAAATCCTTGTACAACTCACGGATAACATCTGTCAAAGGAATAGCAGTTCCTGTTGCCAAATTTCTCCCTTTTTCCGTAAGAGGAACGTAGATGGTAGAGATAATACCACGACTCATGGGTACAAGATGTGGAGTAAAAATTACACCACAACTTTCACCGCAAATTTCCTGACAATTCCGTTGAATCTCCGGCTGGTGTCTATGACTTCCTACTCCATAGGCACTCATTGCCTCTCCACACTCACAAAACTGGTTTGTCATAGTGGGATTTCTTCCTGCTCCCGTTACGCCACTTTTGCTGTCTACGATTATGGGATCTTTTTCGATCAATCCATTTTTCAAAGCCGGTAAAAGAGCCAACGTAGCAGAAGTCACGTAACATCCAGGATTACCTATAATATGTGCAGTCTTTATTTTTTCCCGGTTCATTTCAGGCAAACCATACACGGCTTCTCTATGAATATCGGGATAATCCCACTCTTTTTTGTACCAGGCTTTAAAAGTTGCTTCATCATCGCCAAACCGAAAATCTGCAGAAAGATCTATCAGTTTTTTTTCTTTTAACAGGCATTCTTGGGCATACCGTTCTGCAACTCCGTGAGG
>JAHLFV010000092.1 GCA_018883625.1 Candidatus Treponema excrementipullorum | reverse complement strand
TCCGTAGGCAGCTGTGGTGATTTGCAGTCTGCTGACGGCGGCAATGGAAGACAAGGCTTCTCCCCGAAAGCCTAAGGTAGAAAGGTTCATTAAGTCCGTTTCGGAAGTGATTTTGCTGGTGGCATGAGGGCGGGCACAGTGCTCCAAATCTTCTCGGCTCATACCCATACCGTTATCCACCACCCGTATTTTGTCGATGCCGCCGTTTTCCAGCTCTACCTGAATGGTATCGGCACCGGAGTCAACGGCATTGTCTAACAGTTCCCGAACGATGGCATTGGGACGGTCAATAACTTCTCCGGCTGCGATTTTCCGTGCAACTTCCGGAGGCAAAGGGCGAAGGGGATGACGTACTTTTTCCATATTATACTTCTACTCCGGAAAATAAATCCAATTCCGGTGTTTGCCGGCTTGTATCCTTAGAGTCAACTTCCGGTTGATTCATTAATATTTGTATTTTTCCTTCTATCTTATCCAGTTCTTTTTCCATGGTTCTAGCAAGGGTTATGCCTTCTTCAAAATATTTCAGAGCTTCTTCCAAGGTTACGTCGCTTTTTTTTATATCGCTGCTGATTTTTTCTAAACGTTCCAATTTTTCTTCAAAGTTTTTCATATAGTCTCCTACTGTACCAAGGCGGTAAAACTTCCTTTGGCGGGTTTGATTTCCAATACACTGCCGGAAGAAACTTCTTCGTCACTGCGGATTACTTTTCCTGTTTTTTTATCCGTAACGACGGAATACCCTCGTGCCAAAATGGCGGTGGGATTTGCTCCTTCCAAGTCTTTTAAGGCTTTATCGATACGGAAACGGGCTTCCGTACATTTTATTTGCATACCGTTAAGCAAGGCTTCTTTTGCCGTGTCAAAGCGAGCCAATAAGGGCTGTTCTATAGTCCTGAACCGCAGTTCTAAAGAATCCGGGGTAAAAGATTTTACCAAAAGTCGCATTTTTTCCATTTTTGATTGTACTTGCTGTAATAGATCCCGGCGTCTATCCTCCAACTGCTGGGTAATGTCGGTGAGCAAGGGCGTGGCTAACTCTGCGGCGGCAGAAGGGGTGGGGGCTCTTACATCTGCGGCATAGTCGGTGAGAGCCCAGTCGATTTCGTGGCCTACGGCCGAAATCACCGGAATTTTTGACTCTGAAACTACCCGTACTACTTCTTCTTCGCTAAAGGGTAGTAGGTCTTCCAGAGAACCGCCGCCTCTGCCTACAATAAGGACATCTGCCATGGAAAAGTCGTTGGCTGTTTTAATCATGGTAGCTATGGAAGGAGCAGCCTCTGTACCTTGTACCACACAGGGAAAGACGGTAACGGACACTTTGGGGTTTCTTCGCCGTACAATTTGCAAAATATCCCGCAAGGCTGCTCCCGTAGGGCTGGTAACTACACCGATACGGGTTGGAAAAAAGGGTAATTGTCTTTTTCTTTCAGAGTCAAAAAGCCCTTCTGCCGCCAGCCGCCGTTTCCTCTCTTCCAGCATCAGCAAAATGTTTCCGGTACCGGCAAGTTCCATGGATTCAACTATAATCTGATAACTGCCCCGAGGGGGATACACGGAAACAGAACCCCGCACCCGTACCAGTGTTCCGTCACCGGGGGTAAAGGTCAAACTTCTCATTCTGCCTTTAAACATAACGGCGGAAATGGCGGCGTTTTTATCTTTCAGTGTAAAGTACAAATGTCCGGTACTGGCAGGCTTACAGTTAGATATTTCTCCTTCTAAGGAAACGGAAGAAAAATTGCCTTCCAATAAATCCTTTATGCACGTGGTAAGTTCTGAAACAGTGTAGGTTTTTGTACCGGCGCTAAGGTTTTCTTGGGAGTTTAAAGCATCCCACTCAGTTCCGACAGTGTCTCTGTTGGTACCGCCGGTGTTACGCCATGTACCGGTCATATCTCTTTCCGGAAAAACAGGGTAGCTCATAAGTTTTTGTCCGTATTCTTCACGATGAAGGCTCCGTAAGGAGGTAAACAGGTGGTATCATCGTACACGGAAGCCAATACTGTTTTTTCCGGTAATGCGTCCAGTATGGCGGTGACTTCTTGAGGAATCTGTCGCTTTTTCCCGCCGAAATTCAACACTACATAGGTTTCTCTGTCAGGAAATTTTCCTACTCCCGGTAATGAGCGTTTGTAAGCATACACTTCTTTGTCTTGATATATAACGGAAAAGGATCCGCCCGTTAACTCCGGGGTTCTTTTACGTATTGTAATCAGTTCTTTGTACCAGTTAAGCAGGGAATCCTTTTGGTTCTGTTCTGTTTCTACGTTAATTTCTTTGTAATTACTTTGTACGGGAATCCAAGGAACGGTTTTTGTGTCAAAGGAAAAACCGGCGTTGTCTTGGGTATTCCATTGCATAGGGGTTCTGGCATTGTCTCGGCTGGTTGCCCGTAGCAGTTTCATTTTTAACCAGCGGGGAAAATGGAGTTTTGTTGCCAAGTTCCACACGGTAATGCTTTCCGTATCTCTGAAATCAGACAAGGTGTTAAAGGTTGCGTTAGTCATTCCCAACTCCTGTCCTTCAAAGATAAATGGTGTTCCCCGCAATGTGAAAAGAATCACTGCCAACAGTTTTGCCGACTGCTGAGGATATTTTTTACTGCCAAAGCGGGAAATACTTCTGGGCTGATCGTGATTTTCAAAATATAACGTATTCCAGTCCACTTCTTTTTGCCACTTAAAGAGGATATTCATCAACTTGTAAGGTTTGAATGGCACTTTAAACCATTTATTGTTAATGTGGTCACAGTCCATGTGGTCAAAAGAAAAAATCATGTCCAGCTCTTTTCTTCCCGGGGGACAGAGGGCTTGTGCATCTTGCGTGGTAACAAGAACTGTTTCTCCTACGGTAAAACAGTCATACTTTGACAACACATCCCGGCGCAATTCTGCCAAAATCTTATGGCAGCCCGGTTGTGTTATGTAGTGTTCCCGACCGGTCAGAGCTATTCTTTTTTTTCCGTTTGCCAAGGTAGTTTTGGAAATCAGGTTGATAACGTCACATCGGAAACCGTCTATTCCCAAATCAAGCCAAAAGGTCATAATGTCTTTAACGGCAGCCAACACTTGAGGATTTTCAAAGTTCAAATCGGGTTGTTTTTTGGAAAATAAGTGGAGGTAAAATTCCTGGGTTGTTCTGTCATATTCCCAAGCCGGTCCCGAAAAGAAACTGGACCAGTTATTGGGAGGAACAGGATTTCCCTTTTTGTCTACGGAACCCGGTCGCCAGTAGTAAAAGGAACGATAGGGATTATCTTTGCTTTTTTTACTTTCGACAAACCAAGGATGTTCGTCGGAAGTATGATTTATAACCAAGTCCATGATGAGTTTGAGATTTCGCTTTTTTGCTTCTGTCAAAAGCTCTTTCATGTCTTCCATGGTACCGTATTCGGGATTTATTTCCCGGTATCCGCTGATATCATAGCCGTTGTCAAAGTTCGGGGAACGGTACACGGGGGATAGCCACAAAATGCCGACTCCCAATTCTACAAAGTAGTCCAATTTAGATATGATTCCCCGAAGGTCTCCGATTCCGTCATTGTTGGAGTCACAAAAGCTCCGAGGATAAATTTGATATGCTATACGGGATTGCCACCAAGGTACTGATTTCATCATAGTTCCAGTATAGCATGAAGAAAGGGTAACGCCAAGGTAAAAAAAACTTTTTCTTGCACACCCGGAAAGGAATTATCGCAGACTTTTTTATCAAATTCACAGAAGAGATAAAAACAGAGGCTCGTACATAACTTCTGATATTTTTCCGGTAACACTCTCAAGGGATATTCCTGCTCCGTTGTCATAAAACTAATTCTACTGTAATATACGATTTATGGAAAAGTTCACTTTGCCTTCCGAATTGAAGGGTGTTCACATACATTTTGTGGGAATTAAAGGCACCGGTATGGCTGCTTTAACGGAAATATTACATGCCCGAGGGGCTTTTATCACCGGCAGTGACGTGGAAGACGTTTTTTACACGGATCAGGTTTTGGCTGCCATAGGGATAAAGGCTTTACCCTTTTCCGCAGAAAACATTACAGGTGATATTTGTTGCGTCATATACTCTTCTGCATATAACTTTGAAACAAACTGTGAATTGCAGATTGCCCGGGAAAAACACATTCCCTGTTTATTGTATTCCCAAGCATTGGGACAGATTTCTGCTCATGCCTACAGTTGCGGTATAGCCGGCGTTCACGGAAAAACTACCACTACCGGTTTGACCGGCAGTATTTTGCAACAGTTTGCTTTGCCTGTACAGGTGTTAGCCGGCAGTATGATATCCTCTTTCGGTGCTCATGGAAGTTGTACTTTAAATCGGGGGCACAAATATTTTGTGGCAGAAACCTGTGAGTATCAGCGTCATTTTATGGACTTTCATCCCCAAAAAATTATCCTCACCAGCGTGGAAAGCGACCATCAGGATTATTATCCCACCTATAACGACATACTGAACGCTTTTGTGGATTATATTTGTTTGTTGCCTGCCGGTGGGCAGTTAATCTATTGCTGTGATGACAAGGGAGCCTGTGAAGCTGTTTCTTTGGCAGAAAAAAAACGTCCCGATATTGTGTTTACTCCTTACGGGGAAGGTGCTGATTCCGAATTTAAAATTACTTTTGGCAAAGTAGAGACAGGCAGACAATATTTTAGCCTTAAAGCTTTTGGGGATTATCAGTTTTATCTGAGAATACCGGGAAAACACTTGGTATTAAATGCCGCCGCCGCCATCGCCTTGGTTGTGGGATTGTTACAGGCTGATTCTTCCGCAGAATGTAAGCCCGGAACCGAGCCTTTGCAAGGAACTGCTCAGGGATCCGGTACGGGATTCGTATTTAGTACAGATACAGCAGATAAAATAGCTACCGGTCTTGCCTCTTTTACGGGAGGTAAGCGACGTTCCGAAATTCTGGGAGAATGGAAAAATGTCTTGTTTATTGACGACTACGGACATCATCCTACTGCCGTAGAAAAAACATTGGAAGGATATAAAAAATTTTACCCCGACAGATTACTGATTGTGGATTTTATGGCTCATACTTACAGCAGAACAGCTGCTTTATTGGAAGAATTTGCCCGATGTTTTTCTGCTGCCGACCAAGTTATTTTGCACAAAATTTACGGTTCTGCCCGAGAAAAGGCGGAGGATGCCTCCGTTACAGGTAAAACCTTGTGGGAAAAGGTGAGGGAACATCATCCTTACGTGCGGTATTACGAAGAAATAATGGACGCTCTGCCGGATATGAAAAGGGAACTGGAGTCTTCACAGAACAAAGGGGCAAAGAATGGTACCGATGCCGAAAAAATTCTTTTTATCACCATGGGAGCCGGAGATAACTGGAAATTGGGAAGAAAACTTTTAGAAGATTTGCAAGGAGAACAACTATGACCAGTATGACAGGATTCGCTTACAGGGAATATACCGGGGATAATATTTTTGTCTCCGTTGAAATTAAATCATACAATTCAAAATATCTTGATTTGAATGTAAATCTTCCCTCTATGATTAGTCGTTTGGAGAACTTTTTCCGAGACAAGGTAGCTAAAACCATTCTTCGGGGAAAGGTAGAAGTTTATATCCGTTTACGGGAAGATGAGCCACCGACAGATGTGGTGGTAAACAAAGAGGCTGTGAAGTCC
>JAHLFV010000091.1 GCA_018883625.1 Candidatus Treponema excrementipullorum | reverse complement strand
CAGTTGGTTAGAGCTGCGGACTCATAATCCGTCGGTCCCTGGTTCAAGTCCAGGTGGGCCCATACAAGCTGTTTTGGAGAAGTAGGAAATTTCCAAAACAGCTTTTTTTATTTTGATACATAATTCTTTGCCGACTTATAACACATACAGCGCTGATAATGTGGCAATACCGCCACTTTTAACTGAATCCGTCAAGCAGGTTCTTATTACCCTCAAAAACAAATGATATGGAGAAAACAATGAAAGTATTTTATCTGCCGGTTTTTGTATTTTTTTTAGTTTTCGGCATTGCTTGTCAAAAGAACGATAAAGCTACGGTAGTCTTGCAGGATACCTCAATAGAAAAGTATCCCCAGACCGAGAAGAGTACCTCCAACACAAATCTTGCGGTAACCGTAACGGATAATAATGTTCATATACGTAACCAGCCACATCTTGACGGAGAAATATTGGGAACCCTGACTAGTGGCACTGTCGGTACGGTGCTAGCAGAAAGTCATTTACGAATGATACATGGTGAGACTCATCCTTGGTACAAAGTTAAGACAGCAGATGGAATAACCGGTTGGATATATGGCAAGTATCTTTCAGGAGATTGTGTTTCCGTCATCAATCAAGAGTACTATCAGTTTCCCAGTGTATCAAATCGAAATTCAGGAATGCTTGCATATAAATTGATGGAATTTCAATATAGTGAAGATGATGTTTCGGTTGTTGGCATTACACTGGATACATCTATGATGCAGCTTGAGAAAAATTTGGGAACCCCGGAATTACGTTCGGGTACACAGGGGGATACTAAAGACAGCTGGAATCCTTATGCCGGTTTTTCTCGATGCGTTTGGAATGGTATGGAAGTTGCCTTTATTCCCCACAAGATAAAAGTATTTTCAGAGGATGGTTTTGATTATATAGAAAAAGAAGATGACCCCATCGTTCGAATTATTGACGTAACAGGTGATAAATTCAAAACATCCCTTGGAATAGGTTCGGGGACTCCCAAGGCAAGCGTCATAGATGTATACGGAATTCCTTGTGCTGAGCAAAAAAACTCTCTTTCCTATTTTTCCGGTAGTGTTATGGGAACTGTATATTTAGATTTTATTTTTGATTCTGATGAATGCGTTGAAAGGATGTCGCTCTACTGGGGTGATTGAATATATCGAGCGAGCCATGCTGTATGCTCATGGTGCTCCGGTGGCGGTAAACCGAGGCAGTGGCTCCCGAGGGTATTTGGGTACGGACATCATGGGCAGTACCCGCTCGGTAACAGACAGCTACGGGGTGTAGGAAGGTTACTACGACTACGATGTTTTTGGCAATCCTGTAACAGGCGACTTTACTACCGGAGTAGACTATGGATACTTGGGCAAGAGCTACGACAGCCGTACCGGGCTATATAACTACGGCTACCGGGATTACAACCCCCAGACTGTGCGATTTACCGAAGACATGTAGCAAAAGGCTCTTTTTCATCTGAAAGTTGATTTATAAGGGACATAGTCTATTTACTCCTTTCTCGTCATAATTTGTTATTTAGTATTCATGACTCAACAAAAAATCCGCTAAGTGTACGATTTTTACACCGTTGACATTTCCTGTAGCCAATTCGTCCAATGTTACAACGTATTTAGGGTAATGATCTTTGATTTCAAGAAGATTGGCAAGTTCTCGATCCGATTCTTCCGGCAGTCTGGTACACACCTGAACATAGATACGTTCATCTCGCTGTACCGCTACAAAATCAATTTCCTTCGTTCCACTCTTACCGATATAGACTTCGTAGCCCCGGCGTTTCAGTTCAAAATACACAATATTTTCCAGCATTGAAGGAATAGACTTTAGATCAAAGCCCATTATACAGTATTTTAGGGACGCATCTGCCAGATAGAATTTCTCCTGGGTTTTCAGAACAGCTTTGCCCTGTAAATCATACCGCTGACAGCGGTAAATCACAAAGGCCTTTTCAAGCCAGTCAAGATAGTTATAAACCGCCTCCACTGACAGGGAACGTCTTTCACTTTTAAGAAACTTTGCAATGGCATTGGCAGAAAAAGTCTTGCCCACATTTTCCACAATATACTTTACAACACGGTTAAATAAATCAAAGTTCATTATATTATGCCGTTTGGTAATATCGTTTGTAATAACAGAGTTATAAATACCTTCCACAATTTGGTAGGCAGAGTGTTCGTCAAAGTTCCCTAGTGCCACAATGGGAAAACCTCCCTGCCGCAAGTATTCGTTTAGTAATTCTTTTGGAGAAGGGGAATCTGCTTTTTTGAATTCTAGGTATTCAGCAAAGGATAATGTATAAACCGGAATGGAGATATACCGTCCTGTTAAGTATGTGGATATTTCGCTGGACATCAATTTGGAATTAGAGCCGGTCACATAAATATCGGTGTTGGCATTTTCTAACAGACTATTGACTGCTTTTTCCCAGCCGTTAATTTCCTGCACTTCATCCAGTAAAAGATAATAGCGTCCTTCGCCGGTCATGTGTTCTTTTATACCGTTATACATATCTTTGTCTGTCATGCCATCATCAAAATCCTCTGATGTATACCCCATAGTGATAATGTGGTCTGCTGTAATCCCGCTTTCCAGCAAATCATTCCGTAGCATATCTAAAATAGTGGATTTACCGCAGCGCCGGATTCCTGCTAATATCTTTACAAGCGGAACATCCCGATAGATTTTCAACGTATTAATATAATTTGGCCGGATAATCATGTCATACACCTCTTTACTTATAGTATGCAGAAAAAGTATGGTGATATCAATAGTTTTTATGTATAATCCGTAAAAAGTTATTAAATAAAAGGACTTTTTTGTATTGTCTGATTGACGATTTTGGATATCTCCCATATACTGATATCAAGTGGTTCGGCGTATCCGAATTCACTTGTTGGGTTGACCGTCACTGGTTTATCCATACGCTCAACCAAGAGCCTGACCCTTGCAGTTGCACACAAAAGCTGGTCAGGCTTTTTTTATGTTGTCTGCAACATTTGTGTATATGTTTGATATAAAGATTTACTTATATTTTACGCAAAGTTGACAAGTCTCTCTTTTGTGAGTAGACTTATGTCAGGTTCTGTGAGCTTAGTAGCCCTCTCGCCCGGATATTGTTTCCGGAATGCACGACTACCCGCAGAACCTATTTTTTCTCCTATTTTGCAGTTAGTTGTCTATGTATATGAAGTCTCTTGCAGATATAATACTTCTCGGATGGATGAGATATTTTTTGATATTGATTCATTGACAATCCTAAATTTACTAAGTACAGTATCTATGGAATCCAAGCAGTGTATGCCTGATGAAATTCGGGCATCTTGGTTGCTCACTTCGGCGAGATTGATTCGCCGTTGGGTGGTCAGGGCTTGGATTTTTTGTTATGTCATTGTGTATTGCCTGATATAAAATGTAAACCAAAATATCAACTAATAAGAAATCGAAATGTAAACAATAGTATAAACTCTGTAAATAAGCCCTGATAATGTTGAAAAAAAGAAAAAAAAGTGCTATTTTACATCAACAAATGAGAGATATTCGGTAATAAAGATAGATATTGGGTTCAAGTCCAGGTGGGCCCATACAAGCTGTTTTGGAGATGTAGAAATTTTCCAAAACAGCTTTTTTATTTTGATACATAACTCTTTGCCGACTTACAACAAATACAGCGCTGACAATGTGGCAATACCACCATTACCCGATATCATCAATAAATACATAAATTTGAGCAAATAGAAATAAATTGGTACTGTCCATTTAAAATGTGAAAAAAAACGTAAAAAATATACAAAAAAACTGGTATTTGAGAAATTCCGTGTTACAGTAAATTCTGTACCGAAAACAAGAAATTGTTTTAAAAGGAGTGCGGATATGAAAAAAAAGTATATGGACAAGAGTAATTTTAGATCTGACAGGAATACTGATGGTGCTGATACCGGCGCTAGTAATTGCTTGTAAACAGCCTACTGTAGGAGATGTATCTGTCACCGGCGTGAAGCTCGACCAAAGGGAACTGACGTTGCCAGCCGGTAAAACAGCCGTCTTGAAGGCAACGGTGGAGCCGGCAAATGCCACGGTGCAGACGGTCACGTGGAGTGTCGAACCGGCCGATGCGGTCACGCTGATTGATAATAAAGACGGCAGTTGTACGGTGAGCGCCGTTAAAGAGGTCACGGCCACCGTGACGGTGACAACCGCCGACGGCGGCAAAACGGCACAGTGTGCGGTGACGGTATCCCCTCTTGATTTTGAGTACGACGAAACCACCAAAACCTACACGGTGTACACTGCAAAAGGTCTGTATGCCTGGGCGGAAGCCGCCAACGTCGACTTGGAAACCAATTGCGTACTGGCAGCCGACATTGTACTGGAAAAACCGGCAGAAGGACAAAGCAACTGGCAGCCGGTGGGATCTGAAGATGATATAGCGGTCGCCGAGAACGGGTATAAAGGTACTTTTGACGGCAGGGGATACACCATAAGAAACGTAACGGTAAACAATTCCGGCAGCAGGAATCAGGGATTTTTTGGCGTCATTACTGGCGGTGCCGTGAAAGATGTCGTATTGGAGGACCTTTCTGTTACAGGTGGGGATAATTTTGTCGGGGGAATTGCCGGCCATTCAACAGGGAGTGTCAGTGGCTGTTATGTAAAAGGTTCCGTAAGAGGAATGAACTTTAATGTAGGTGGCATAGTCGGGAAGTCCAGCGGTAAGATTGAAGGTTGTTGCTTTGACGGCAGTGTGCAAGGGACTAAGTATGTGGGAGGTATTACGGGATGGGCAGATGGTGTATCTTCTGTAAAAGCCTGCCGTGTAAAAGGGGCTGTTAACGGAACAGATACGGTGGGTGGAATTGCCGGCGGTCTGCAGTCTGGATCTTCAGGTTCCTTTGTCGAATGTATCGGTTGTTGTGCCGATGTTCAAGTGACTGCAGTGCGTGATATTGGGGGTGTGTTAGGAAGGTCAGATACAGGTACTCGTTATTTAAATTCCTGCTATTGGAGCGGCAGTCCTGACAGTGAAGGAGTAATAAATGTTGCAGTACAGAATTTTATGAAAGTTCCCACGGAAATCAGTAGTTGGACGGAAGCCACAGCCAAGATGAACGAAACGTTGGGGGCAGACTTCGGCTGGAAGTTTGTCTGTACCGACAACTCTCTTCCGCAACCGGTCAGGCAGTAATCTCTCCTGATTTTCCAGATTATCAGCGGAACAGCCCCCGTTGAAGTGCACCCCAATTATTGGACACTTTAACAAGCTGATTCTAAGGACTGATTCCTGAATTGTAAAGGGGTCAGTCCTTTTAATTTAACCTTAATTCTCTTTTCATTGTACCAGGATAAATATTCAATC
>JAHLFV010000090.1 GCA_018883625.1 Candidatus Treponema excrementipullorum | reverse complement strand
CTTTTTGAGCTGCATTTGCTTCTTTCTTTGCCTGATCAGCTTCTTTTTTTGCTTCTTCTAATTTTTGCTGCTCTTCTTTCTGTTTGGCAAGTTCTTCTGCAGCCTGTTGTTGAGCTTCTGCGGCTTTTTCTTCTGCTGCATCAGCTTCCTTTTCTTTTATTTCCACCAAATCTTTTCTGTCATCAATACCCATATCATCTTCTTTTCTCAAAGAATCTACAACTTCTTTGTCAGAAATGATTGTGGTATCTACAGTACCGATTCGTCCTTGAGGATCTTGCAAAGGTATAACGATTTGTGAATTGCCCGGCCAATCCTGATAGTTTACGGAAAGACCTACTTTGTCTGCTGTCAGATTATCAGTAACAATTTTCTTGTACTTCTGGGTAAAATTGTCCATATTACCTCTGTACACGGCATTGTATACTGTAACGAACACCGCCAGTGTTTCGGCATCTTCTTCTGTGTAACCGTAAGCTGTGGTCAAATAAGCAGCAATAATATGACGCAAGTTTCTTACGTGGTCCACACTTGCATTAGGGCCTAAAAACAAAATATCTGCATCAAGACCGGTAGTTGTGGTGGGATCAACAGCGTGAATTACATAATATTTTTCTGTTGAACCTGCTGTGGCGGCTACGGTAGTGTTTTGTGCTATGACTGTTCCCAATCCTCTACCGATAGATTTGATTTCTTCCAAAGTGTTGATTACGGCATGGGGACCTGTATAGTTTATAAACTCAATGTCCATACCTTCTACACTTTTAATTTCCGGTTCATTGACCTCTATTGAAAAAGTAGGTAAGCAAAGTACCAGAAAAAATACAACAATGAAACCTGATTTTATCAATTTCTTTGTCATTTTCCCTCCTTGGAAATAAGCAACACTTAAAAGTGAATACTTCCTTCCCTTGATTATACTGCAATATTGATGACTTAACAACTACATTTCAAGTGAAATAAGCTTTTGAAGGGTGTAAACTGCATAATCTTTTGTCTTACTATCTAATTTTTGATTTAATAGATATGATAGAATATATCGTCCCCGGGAAAAAAGAGCCGGTTTACCCATAAATCTGCAGATTTCATATACTGCATTACAAATTGCCGTAGTAATTGTGTAATTGGAAAGTAAAGATGTTTTTCCCAATAACAACTCAATGCTGGATAACAGCTCCAAATTAGGATCGTAGGCTATTTTTGCCGATGCCCGCAAGGCTGTTCTTAACAGTGATATATCTGTCTCCTGTTGCAGTATTTGAGCCAAATTTCTGTTAAAGCAAGAACTTTCAAAGGCTCCCATGAGCTTTATAATTGACTCTTTATAGGTTATATCATAGGAGGCCATGGGATTTTGGGAAACAGATTTACTGTTGCTAAGACATCTGGTATTTTCTCTGGTTACCAAAGCTTGCCACTGGGCTTCCGATGTACCGTAGTTTCCTTCGTATATGCTTCTGTATATGGTTTTCTCTAAATCCGGCGGAATCAGATTCATAAACACTTCAGAGTCATTTTGAGGAATGTTTGCTTTTTTGGTGGCTAATTCTATGTACACAGGATAGTTTGTTTTTTCACTTTTGTATGCTCTGTACTGTTGAGAACCGATAGTCTGTGTCACTCGGTATGCAGAAATAAGCCAAGATTTTTTTTCTAACGTGATGATATATCCTTTGGGAGTGTACAGCAAATAGTCCCAAGTCAGTTTTCCGGGTAAATCGCTGTTCCACACTTCCACACCGTCATCCAAGGACAATCCCAAGGCTTTTTGTGAGTCGCACAATACTATATTTGTCAAATCTATGGTACCGAATTGTAAGTCGTTTAAGTTGATGGCTGCGGAAACATTGAATTTTTTTTCGCCTTTGTCCAAGTCCACCACGGTAACAAGACTTTGGCTGCCGGATGCCGTTACTACCGCACACAATGTATGCAAAGTATCCAAATATATCTGAGAAGGAACGGAACTGACGGAGGGTGAAACTAACGCTGGTATAGACCAACGGGTTACAGCCATGTTATCGGTGGAAGAGCATATTCCCAAGCTACCGTCGGTAAAGATAAGTATGGTACCAAACTTGGATTGTTTTACGCCGGCAACAACACTGGTAAAAGTTATTTCCTCCAAAATTTCTCCGAAAGGTGATACCCGGACTGCAGTACTGCATCCGTCTACAATTGTATTAAGCAAACATAAAACACTACCGTCTTCCAATTCTGTCAGGGGAAGTGTGCTTATGTTTTCCACAGGTAGTGTCCATTTTAAAGTTCCCCCTATACCAAAACAGGCCAGTTGGTTTGTACATTGTAAATAAATACGTCCGTCTCTTCCCTGCAGAGGTGTAGATAGTATTTCTGCCGGGGCGGTGGAAGACCACAAAGTTAAACCGCTGGGGTTAATCAGGGAAAGTTTGTTTCCTCCGGAAACAGCTATAAGAAAGTCTCCTGTACCCATTGTGTAGTGGGGAGAGGTTTTATATCCGGGAAGTGTGGCAAACCACATAAGTTGGCCTGTTTCCGAAACAGCAGCCATAGTTCTACCGTCTAAGGGGACCGCAAAGCCGAAGTCGGTAATAATAGGGGGAGCTATGGGGGCACCACCTACTACCAACTGCCAGTTTGGTTGCAGTGCCTCGGATTCTTCTGCATAAAAAAAGGACACAAAAAGGAAAATGAAAACAAGGCAAAAAATCTTTTTCATAGATGCTCCAGTAAGGCCAAGGTTTCTATGTGGCTGGTATGGGGATAAAAATCAAGAAAGAAAAACTTTTTTATCCTATACCCTTGTTTTTCCAATGTACTGCAATCCCTAGCCTGTGTTGTTGGGTTACAGGATACATAAAAAATAAAAGGTATGGGGGTTACACTCAGGAAAGTAAGCAATTCTTTTTCTATACCGCTTCTGGGTGGGTCTATAATAGCCAAGTCTACCGGTTCTTTTTCCACAAGTTTTTTTCCAATAGTTGTGGCCCATGTTGCCCCGCTTAATCCATAGCTTTCTTGGTGTACACCTTGTAGGTTGGTGTGGGCATATACCAAGGCGTCCCTGTTATGCTCTACCAAAGTGATTTTATTACAAAAAGGAGCCAAAAAAACAGACAGAGTACCGGCTCCGCTGTATATATCCAAAGCATGATTGAATTTTTCTTTGCCGGGCTGATAACGGGCAAGAAGTTCTGTCAATTCTTTTGTTAACACTGTCACGGTTTTTTCTAAAACTTCCAAATTGGACTGAAAAAATCCCCGTATGTCAAAAGTAATATCTTTGTGTAGTACTTCCTTGTTGTGGTGTACGGCAAGGCTCAGGGTGCAGTTTGTCTGGGGAGACTGCACTGTTCCGATGTGCCTGTTTTTTACCTTGTTTTTTATCTGCTTTTTTGTCTTTCCTACGATTTTGAGCCCCTTGTCTTCCTGTTGAGGAAGGGCTACAAGGACTTTGGCGTCAGGCTGGAAAAAATGTCCGGTAGTGATTCTGCAGTCTCCGAATACCTGTATTTTACCTTGGGGGCGATGGGCACAATCTGTTGTTTGTAACCACCGGTTTATTTCTTCTGTGGCAATAGGACATTGCTCAATGGGTATGATTTTTTCACTGGCTTTTGCTTTTAATCCTCCGTTGTGAAACTGCATGCGGCAACGGTAATTGCACGGAGAACCGGAAACTGTTTCAATTACAGGAAGAGATACTTTTGCTTTTTCAAAAATATCCTGTAACATGTCCCGTTTTAGTTGTAACTGGTATGTATAATCGATGTGCTGCATATTGCAACCACCACATTCCCCGTAGTGGGGACAAAAGGGCTGCACTCTGTAGGCGGAGGGTTTAAGTATTTTTAACGGAACGGCGGCATTGTAATCCTTTTTTTCCTGGAGAATCTGAATCTCTGCCACTTCTCCGGGAAGCAGACCGGGAACAAACACAACTTTTCCTTCAGATAAAGCAAAAGCTTCCCCTCCATAGAGAAGCTTTTGAGCGGTAACCACTTCTGTGCTCATATTCTCCTAGAGGTGAAAATCGGTTGAATTGACAATATGCAATCCCTTGTTTTTATACTCTTCCAAAAAGGTTGTGCCTATTTCATCAAAACCTTCTACGTTTCTGGTACAGTCCAGTAG
>JAHLFV010000089.1 GCA_018883625.1 Candidatus Treponema excrementipullorum | reverse complement strand
CTACAATACAGCAAGCTTCTACATTTGAATTTGTAAACGATTTGGTTTCAGAGGGTGTTGCTATGGGTGATTTATGGTACAGCAGGTACTTTGGATAAGAAGGGTAATTATATGCATTTTCAATTTTTAATTGAAGACCAATCAGGAGAAATAATGCTTACTCACCTCATGAAAAAAATATGCATAGTTTATCCCTCCGTGACTGTTAATTATAAAGCTTTTAAAGGTATAGGTGGATTTAAGAAAAAAAACACGGTTAAAGAAATAAAAACTGGAAAACTTCTAAATGATTTAACCCTGTATTTGAAAGGTTTTAATAGAAGCCTTCGATCTATAAAATCCGCAATCATAGTTGTGTTAGATAATGACACAAGAGAGACAAAGGATTTTCGTAATGAATTGGAATCTATAGCTTCACAAAATAATATTAGTATCGATCATGTATTCTGTATTGCTGTAAAAGAAATAGAAGCTTGGTTGTTGGGAGATAGAGAGGCTGTTCTTACGGCCTATCCTAACGCACGGGTTTCAATTTTGGATAAATATGTTCAGGATAGTATATGTGGTACATGGGAGATTTTAGCAGATGCAACATATCATGGTGGGTACAAAAAATTTATGAAGGATTGCGGGAATACATATTCTGAAATTGGAAAACATAAGTGCGAATGGGCAGAAAAGATAGGACAATATATGATTTGGGAAAGAAATTGTTCTCCAAGTTTTAAGTTATTTATGACTGAAATATATAACCGCTTGCCATCAAAATAAATTCATGAGCAGGAGACATTTTTTGACCAATTTTGCGTTTCTTCAGACACAACCCCAATATGCTCTTTTTGCTCCGGCCTGTACCGAGGCGGAAAAAATCTATGCCTCCGCTCCCGCCATGTGCGCCGTGGGCTGCCGGAAGGCTTTGGAGCTGGCAGTCAAATGGGTCTATTCCGCCGACACTTCCATGGAAATGCCCTATAAAGACAACCTGCAATCCCTGATTCACGAGCCTAGTTTCCGTAACTCGGTAGATGTGGTTGTCTGGAAAAAACTGCCCTTTATCGTAAAGCTGGAAAACCTGGCTGTCCACACGGAACGGAGTGTTCAAAAAAGCGACGCTCTCACTGCCTTAAAAGGGCTTTTTGATTTTGTCCGGTGGATTGATTTCTGTTACGGGGAAAACTATACCGAACGAACTTTTGATGAAAACCTGATTCCCAAAGGGACAGTGGTCATTAACGTTAAAAAAGTAAAAGAACAGAAAAGCCTTCTGGAAGAAAAAGAAGCGGAAATCGAAGCCCTGCAGAAAAAGATAGCAGAGTTGTCCTGCCATTACACTGCGGAAAAAGAACACCACCGGGAAGAACGCACTTTCCGGGTAGAAGATATATCCGAATTTGAGACACGGAAAACCTACATTGATGTAGACCTCAAATATCTGGGCTGGAAGTTTACCGGAGCCGATGCGGACGTGCAGGAAGAATATCCGGTGGAGGATATGGATAACATTCCCGGACAAAACGGGTTTGTGGACTATGTGCTTTTCGGCAAAGACGGACTTCCCCTTGCGGTTATCGAGGCAAAGCGTACCGGTAAAGATCCCAACACGGGGCGCAAGCAGGCTGTCCTTTATGCCGATGCCTTGGAGCGTAAATTCGGCCGTCGCCCCATGATATTTACCACCAACGGTTTTGAAACCTTTTTCTGGGACGATACAATCAGTCCCCAGCGGAAAGTCAGCGGTGTGTTCAGTAAAGACGATTTGCAGAAACTGATGAACCGCCGCAGCGAACATGCTGCCTTAACAAAAGTTTCTATCAGCGATGCCATTACCGACCGGTATTATCAAAAAGAAGCCATCCGTGCCGTGTGCGGACAGCTGGAACAGGGATTCCGCAGGCATCTTTTGGTGATGGCTACCGGTACGGGAAAAACAAGAACGGCAGCTAGTCTGGTAGATGTACTGAGCCGGGGCAAATGGGTGACCAATATTCTTTTTCTTGCCGACCGGGTTGCTTTGGTCAAACAGGCAAAGGATGATTTTAAGCAGTATCTGCCGGAAATGTCTTTGTGTAACCTTTGCTCCAATAAAGACGACCGGAATGCCCGCATTGTGTTTTCCACATATCCCACGGTTTTGAACGCCATAGACGATATCTGTTCACCGGAAGGACGGCAGCTTTTTACGCCGGCACATTTTGACCTGATTATTATTGACGAAAGTCACCGGAGTATTTTTAAAAAATACCGGGCGATTTTTGAATATTTTGATGCCGTACTGGTGGGGTTGACCGCAACTCCCAAAACCGATGTAGACCGTAACACCTATGAGTTTTTTGAAATGGAACAGAATGTTCCTACCTACGCTTATGATTATGAAACGGCGGTCAAACAGGACCATGTGCTGGTTCCTTATTACAATTACGAGGTAAAAACAAAGTTTTTGGAAGAAGGTATTCAGTACAGTGAACTGGTGGCAGAAGACCAGCCCCGGTACGAAGCGGATTTTACCGAAGACGGCGACATGCCGGAGTTCATTCCTTCCGAAAAATTGAATAAGTTTATTTTTAACGAAATTACCGTGGATACGGTTTTGCAGGATTTGATGGAGCGGGGAATCCTTGTCGCCGGGGGAGACCGTATCGGTAAAACTATTATTTTTGCTCAAACAAAAAAGCACGCCGAATTTATTTTGGAACGGTTTAACAAACTTTATCCCCGGTACAAGGGGACTTTTGCCCAACGGGTTATCTGTGACGATGCTTACGCCCAAAGTATCATCGAAGATTTTAAGATAGAAGAAAAAGAGCCCCACATCGTAGTGTCGGTGGATATGATGGATACGGGGATTGATGTTCCTGCCTGCGTGAATCTGGTGTTTTTCAAAAAAGTCCGCTCAAAAACAAAGTTCTGGCAAATGATTGGTCGGGGAACAAGACTGTGCAAAGATCTTTCCTGTATAGACCGGATAGACGGTGCTTATACCGGTAAAAGGCGGTTTTTAATCTTTGACTATTGCAGCAACTTTGCCTATTTCCGGGAGCACGAGCAGGGCTACGAAACAAAAGAGGTAAAAACTCTTTCCGAAAATATTTTCGGAAAAATGGTTAAAATTGCGGCGGCTTTACAGACAAGCCCCTATGCCTCCGATTCCTGTCAAAACTGGCGCTCGGAAATTATAGGCGTATGCCGGGCACAGATAGCAGAACTGAATACCCAGCTGGTTTCCGTTAAACTGAAATTAAAGTATGTGGAAAAATACCGGCAGCAGGAACCTTTTGTCTGCCTTACCGAAACAGATAAAGGCGACCTGCTGACACATATTGCTCCTTTGGTGCAGAATAAGGATACGGATGAATGGGCAAAACGCTTTGATAATTTCATGTACGGTCTTATTCTGGCTTTTATGGAACAGCTTCCTGCATGTGCTGTGGCACAAAACCAACTGAAAGAAATAGCCGCAAAACTGCAGCAGAAAATCAGTATTCCCCAGATAAAAGAAAAACTGCCCCTGATTCAAAAAATAGAAACGGACGAGTTTTGGAAAAGCAACGATATACTGCGTTTTGAAGAAGTACGGAAAAACCTGCGGGATCTGATTAAGTTTATCGATGAAAAAGAGGGAACAGAACGGACAATCGTTACCCGGCTTACCGATCCCGTTATTGACCGGCAGGAAGGTCAGACTATCAACGACGGCTATGACTTTGAAGATTACCGGGCAAAGGTAAATCGCTACGTAAACGAACATGCTGACTCAACAGCCATTTACAAGTTAACCCATAATGTTCCTCTGAACCGGACGGACTATAAAGAACTGGAACGGGTGCTGACCAAGGAACTGGGAAGCAAAGAGGACTACCTCCGGGAATTCGGCGATACACCCTTTGGGCTTTTGATTCGTAAAATAGCCCGGTTGGATCACGATGCTGCTATGGAAGCATTTTCCAGGTTTATCAACGACCAGGCTCTGAACCAGCAGCAGATTGCTTTTGTTCACAAAATTATCAGTTACATTGAGCAAAACGGGTATATAGATAGCGTTTCCGAGCTTACCAAGCCGCCTTTTGACAAACCGGTAACCTTTGTCAAACTGTTTGATACAAAAACCCGTTCCGCTCTTATCGATATATTAAACCGATTAAAAAACAACGCCCTGCACATTGCCGGGTAGTACAGTACTTTTCGGCTTGCAGGGCTGTTGATGACGTATTTTTCTCAGTTAAAACTGAGAATATGCCTTAGAGATTTTCCAGTAATGATACCAGTTCTGTGTATTTTTCGGGATCGTAATGGGAAACTAAGAAGAAAACATTGCCTTTTTGAATTGTGGCAAAGTCTCTGTTACCTTCCAAGTAACCTTGCTCGGCAGTTTTTATCCATCCCACACTGATATCTGTCAGTTTTTCTTGTATGAGAGCTGTATCGGTTTGTGGCTTTTTAGTCAGCATTAAAAAATAACCGGTATTGTTGTTGGGAGCACCCATATATAAAACGGCAGAATCAATGAGACTTTCATCTAGTCCCAAATTGGCTTTATAAAAATCATTTACGGAATCATATTTTTCCGGGTTTTGATACTCAAAATTGTCCAAATAAGGGGCAACTTTTTCCAGTACTTCCTGCTCAGAAAGATTATATGTCTTCTGAGATACTGCTTCTGATGCTAAGGCAACGGTATTGTCTGTTGACTGACACCCTGTCAAAACAGCTGTTACAAGTAAAACAAACAAGTAAAAACGTTTCATGAAATACTCCTTTGCCGTCCATTGTATTCCATGCCGTGTTCTTGTCAAGACGGATTTTTGTGTAAACCGGAATCTTGTACAAAAGTGCAGCTTGTACAAGATACTTTTGTCATGTCAGATTTTTGATGTTTGTAACTGTCATTCTACCGTTGCGCTCTTTGATTCTACCATAAGTTTCTTGAAGTAAAGTTCCCTGTACCGGTATAATTAAGCATATATACTTAAAAATCAAAGTGTCAAAAGTATGCAAAAGGAGTTACAGATGAATCAATCTATGGGAACCATTATCAGTGATGCCAGAAAGTCAAAAAATATGACTCAGGCAGAATTGGCAGAGGTATTGCATGTAACAGATAAAGCTGTTTCAAAATGGGAGCGAAATATTTGTTGTCCTGATATTACCTTGATACCGGAAATTGCAAAAACTCTTGATATTTCCATTGAAGAGCTTTTATCGGGAAAAATACAACAGAAAAACAAACCGGGATTGTTAAAATTAGTGATTACTGCGGTCAGTTTTGCTATGGGAATTGCCGTGTTTATTTTGACCGTGTTGGAAAAACTTAATTTGACAAACGGCCTAGCTGTTCCGAATCCTACCGATATGATGGGCATGTTGGCTTTGGGGGTTATCCTGTTGGCTTTTCTGCATTTACAGGAAATAAATCTTTGATGACATGTAGTCGGTAGATTGTAATAAATCGGGGAGGCGAGAAATCCCTCCCATGTCTTATAAAAATAACACGGTAAAAGGGTACAGCAGAATTTCAAAAAAGTTCATGTGTAAGGTGGAGGATATCATAAAAGGTTTTAAAATTGCAACAAAAATGAAGATAAAAAAGCCGAAGGCTACCGTTTTATGGAAAACGATTCCCAGTCCGTAATGATAAAGTCTAAAAATCAATTGAACTACGGCACATTCCAATTCGTCATAGGATTTTATAACTCCTAAAGACGCTAGAGAGTTATGTCCGAACCGTAGGAGGGGATTAGTTTTTTTGTAATATACTCTTTCAAAGATTTCATGAACGCTTGTTTCTATAACGGCTGTAATATGTAATCCGTGAGAACGAATATTTTTCAAGACAATGGGGGCATATTCTCTTACGGATGTACGATTATTATCTATCCAAAGAATAAATTTTATTATGGCATACACACCACGACACAACAAAAAAATACTGAGCACAGAAATCAGTAGTGAAAAAATAATGTGTGGGGCGACCAAAACAAAAAGCAGGGCAAAAACAAAAATCAGGATATTGGTCACACTAGTGATAGCCATAGAA
>JAHLFV010000088.1 GCA_018883625.1 Candidatus Treponema excrementipullorum | reverse complement strand
CTAGAACACAATCAGAAGAAGATTTTGCCAAGGCAAGAAATAAAGCTCTTTTTAATGAAATTCAGCATTTTTTAACTCCCGAAGAAACCCGTCTTTTGTCTCTCTCCGAAATGAAAAAATTGTTAAAACCTACAGGAGAAGTTTATCAAGGTGTAAAAGCTGTTCCTGTAGAGTTGATCGTAGGTAGCGAAGGCCGTTATAAAGATTTCGACAATCATTTCTTTCCTAAGAGCATACATCTGCGTCAACGTTGGGAAAATGTAGACAGAGCACATTTAGAAGATGTTATTTTGCCCCCCGTAAACCTCTATGAACTGGGAGGGCTCTATTTTGTCAGAGACGGAAATCACAGGGTGTCCGTCGCAAAAGCTCAAGGCGTAGAATCCATTGACGCAGAAGTAGTCAGTCTTCAGAGCGAAATAAAATTAAAGAAAAGCACCACTATTGGCCAAATGATAAAACAGGTCATACAATATGAAAAGCGAGTATTTTACGGTGAAACAAATTTCGGTGATATTACCGATTGTTGGAATCTTGATTTTACCGCTACAGGACAGTATGACGTAATATATAATCACCTGTTAATCCACAAATATTACATAAACCAAAATCAGGAAACAGAAATAGATTTTCAAACTGCCGTAGAATCATGGTATAAAAATGTATATTTACCCCTTTTGTCTGTTATAAAAAAACACCATATTCTTCGTAAATTCAGAGGTAGAACACCTTCCGATATGTATGTGTGGATTATAAAATATTGGGATGAACTAAAACAGAAATTTGGTAATGATTACAGTCTTGATAAAGCAGCGGAAGACTTTAAGAAGGAGTATGGTACAGGCATTTTAAAAAATGCCCTTAAATGGATTACATCACTTTTCAACAGGTGAATCAAATCAAACTCCCCGTACAAAAGAGACCTCTATACTTTTGACAGTTTCAATCCAAGCGAATTACCTTGACGGTACAATGTTTCAATGGTACAATGAAAGAGTATATTGTTTTGGGAGTATGTGGGTCATGATTATCGATAGTTTTGCTTTCATGCCATTATTAATTGCATCGGTAGCTTCTTTTGTAACTATCGTCGTCCTTTTGGCGGACAGAGAACAGTATAATAGTTTGTCCCTTGCTCTCCATGTCTTATGTGCAGCGCTTATGTCTGCAGTATCTCTCTATACAGCGATTTATGCCACTTATAATTTACTTGTTATAGGAGTTACCATAGCATCCATTCTTATTGTTTTGGCAGTTTTTATCAACCGATTCAGTAAAGCAAGAAATAATGATATTGCTTCCTCCTCACAAAAAAACGCTTTATCTCAAGAAAATATTCAACGTTCTGTTTCCGAGGACATTATACCAATAGCAAAGGATTTTGTTGTGCAGGTAACAGATTCCCTTGTTAACATTTCAAAATTGACTCCGTTTATTGACAATGTAAACACGACTTTACTTCAAACAGTGAAAGCTGACGGCAGTGTATTACTCCTTATAGATGAATTTGAAGACTTACTTGTTGTCGAATCTTTAGTAGGAGCCTTTCCGCCTCCCTATAGGTTACCTCAGGAAGTTCCTCACACTCCCTTGGAGGTGGAAAACAGTTTCCGCTCAACAAAATTCACTTTAGATCAAACAATTTTTGGCACCGTTGCCCGTACGGGAAAAGCAGAATTGATTACAAATCCCCGGGAAGACAGTCGCTTGGTGGAGAATCTTCCAGAGCCCTTTTTAAGCCTTGGTTCTTTTATCATTGTGCCATTAAAAGTAAAAGATACAGTTATCGGTGTTTTGGCTCTTTCCCGCAGCCCTTCTGTTATGCCTTTCACAAAGGAAGACTTTGATACGGCGACAGATCTCTGCGACATTGCCAGTGCAGCTATCAATATCGTATATGTTCACAGAAGTATCACAGAACGGGAAGAATTGACTCGGGAAGCAGGAGTTGCATCAAAGATACAATCAATGATACAACTGAAAAAGCTTCCGTCAATTCCTACACTATCATTAGGAACTGTACACCAAAGAGCTGCCGGTGTGTGTGGAGATTATTACGATATCATTCCTGCACGAAAAGACAGAATATCTTTTATTGTCAGTGATGTTGCAGGTAAAGGTATTACATCGCTGGTAATTATTCTTATGTTACGAGCCATGGTTCGCTTAACAGTAAATACAAAGCAAAGTGCTTCTACCATTTTAACATGGCTTAACAAAGAACTTTCCGGGGAAATAAACTTAGATCACTTTGCCAGCGTTGCGCTGATCAACTACAACATGGAAAACAGCACGATACAATTCTCTGTCGGGGGAACCATTCCAATCTATTTATATAAAAAGTCAACGGGAGAAATATCTAAAATATCAAATATTACAGAACCTATAGGTGTAGAGAAAAGTTCTGTATACACCGATGATCAATGTACGGTGGAAACCGATGACATAGTTATTTCCTATACGGATGGTATTGTTGAGACAACCAACATAAACGGTGAACAATACTCTAAAAACCGATTGCTAGAAGTCGTAAAGAAAAATGCACACCTTTCAGGCAAAGAAATTGCAAATAAAATACGATCAGAGCTGGAGGCTTTTAGTGGTGAGCAATTTCAGCACGATGATCAAACATTGTTAGTACTGAAAATTCAATAAAGGAGAAGAAGAAAATGGAGTTGAAAATACGTAAAAACGGTGAAATTTACATTATTGATGTTAACGGAGAAATGGATCTATACAACTCTTATAAATTAAAAGAGCTTGTAATGAAAATGTTGCAAAAAAACGTTAAGAATTTTATCATTAACTTAGCCCAGGTGGATTACATAGATTCTTCCGGAATCGGTGCCCTTATATTTATCTGTTCCACAATAAAGAAAATGAACTTAAAATTGGCTATATCCAATGTACACGGTTCTGTAAAAAAAGTAATTGAATTAACAAAGCTGATGAAGTATTTCCCCCTTGCAGCCACTGTGGAAGAAGCTTTAGCAACGTTAAATAGCTAATTAAGAGAAAAAGGAATGACTATGGAACAAATAAAAGAATTAAGAGTAGATGAAAACGATGCCTTGTTTGATAAGACAAACATGTTATACAAAGAATTTCCTTCTGATTTTCGTCAGATAAGATATTTTACTCTGCTTATCGTTCAATCTGCCCCTTTAGAGATTAAAGAAATAAACCTGTTGGAACAGCAGATAAGCGAAGTTATTAAAAATGCCGTAAAACACGGCAATAAGTGTGATATTAACAAAAAGGTTTCTGTGTGGTATTCCTTCAGCCCTACTCATGCTCATCTTATCGTTGAAGATGAGGGTGAAGGTTTCAAAGATTTGGAAAAATGGAATGAGTTTAACCGCAAAAGATTGAACTGTCTTCATGATCAAAATTATGAAGATTTGGCAAACTACGTTTCTTTCAGGACATTAGACAGTGATGATCAGGACGGTGGAAATGCTCTTTTTGCTGCTTTGGAATATTGGAATGGTGGCTTTGTTTTTAATGAAAAAAGAAACGGCGTTGCCATGTTAAAAAAATTCCAGCAAAAGCGCATAGGAATAGTTACTGAAGGCGAATAGTAAAGCACAAAGCCCTGTTTGAACAGTGTACAAACAGGGCTCTTCTTTTTATATAAACGTAAGAAGTATTTTTAACTAAAATATTTTATTGTTGGGGATTCAATAAATTAAGCAACACGCCGATATTCTCGGGGGAAACGGCCGCTTGGTTTTCTATTTGAATTGCATTGTATATTTCTTGGCGAAAGACCTTTACGTTTTTTGGAGCTTCCACACCAATTTTAACCTGATCCCCCCGAATTTCTATAATAGTAACGGTAATCTCCTCTCCGATTTTTATTTTTTGATCCATCTTGCGAGATAATATCAACATAGGTTACCTCGCTTATGCATCTCTGCCAAAATATCATGCTTTGTACTCCATTTAGGATCAGAGGTAACAACCTGCAGACATTTATTATTCTTTTTATTGATAATCAAAGGCCCCCGCAAATTCACAGTTACAGGAGTTCCGGAAGCCGGAATAGTAACGATGGTCAATACAAAAACATCTGTAGGAGATTCTATCCCGATTTTGGCAAGTAATTTATCGTCAATATCTAATTCGTAATCACTGCAAATCAAAAACGGATCTACAACTAAAAAGGCAAGAGACTTATCTTGGGTAGATTGCAACCAAATAAAAGGTTTGTATTCCGCATCAAAAATTACAAATTCGGTATACCCTTCGAAACCGAACAAACCCTCGGGAAATTCCAAACGCTGTTTATCATCTACGGTTATAAGTCCCTGTGTCTTTGTTTCTACTTCCATTTAGTTATCCTAGTTCATGTAATCCAACAAACTGCTTGAATATAACTTACCAGCTGTACTTAATGTTGCTTCCCGAACATAATCCATCATCTTCATATCCGTTACAGCTTTTGTAAAATCCAAATCTCCTTCTCGGGAAATCATAGAAGTTACATTAAGTGCAGTTGCAGAATTACGAGAAATATTCTGTACCGCTCTTTCGTACTCGGCACCGGTCTGAGCAAGACGACTGACCAAATTATTTACAGAACCGTCAATTTCTCCTAAAACCCGTCCACCGATAGCTTCTTGGTCTCCCGTTAACATGGCATCACGCAAAGCTATAACACTGTCAAAGAGGGAGCCGCCGGAAAGTTGTACATTGTCACTTATATTGTAAGGAGGATGTTGGGATGCATCTTTAATCAATCCCAAATCTTGCAATACTGTTCCGGAAAGATCCTGTAGCCACAGTTGTCGTGAATCTGTTGTCTGTAAATTAAGACCGAAAGAAACAGGGTCAATAGAAGCCTTTACGGCGGCTCCTGAATCGTTTATTTTAGCTACAATCGAGTAAACGTTATCCCCGGCACTTAATCTGATTTCCCGACCGTCAACAGAAATCACGCCATCTTCCGCAACACGGTAAGAGGATGCATCCCGCATGGAATACAATTCCTGGGGCTGAGACCAAAATATTCTGTTTCCGGCAGACTGGGTTTCCAAATAGGCCCCTTCATCTACTTCGATCTTATTTATATCAACATTTCCGTTATAACGAACCTGAGTAATTTTAGGAGAACCGGAACCGGCTACTGTTCCCATTTCAACATCAAAAGCCTGTCGGTTTGTTCTGGTACCGGCAAAAAGGGAATTACCGTCAGGTCCTGTGGCGTTAGCATTTTGCACCAACTCTTCCAACAACTCATCCACTTCGGAAGCCATATTTTTCAAATCATCGGGAGTGTATGTTCCGGTAGCTCCGGCTACAGCCAATTCCCTCACACGGTGCATTATTTCCAAAGACTGATCCATGTAACCTTCTGTGAGAGAAAACCTATCCGTTAAAACCTGTGCATTTTTCTCAAAAGTTTGTACCCGTCCCAGATAAGACTGATACCGCACAAGGTGACCGGCTGCTAAAGGATCCTCTCTCAAAGACTGAAGGCGCTGTTGACTACTCAACTGACCGTTTATCCTGTTTTGACGTGATTCCTGCAAACGCAAATTATTTTGAATGTCATTGTTCATCATTCCGGTACTGACTCGTGTCATACTAGGCTCCTTCTATGTTACACACCGATTCGGTTAATTACAGTATCCAAAAGTTCATCCATAACAGTGATAAACTTTGCGGCGGCATTATATCCATGCTGGAATTTGATAATGTCTGCCAATTCTTCATCAATATTAACACCCGAGATAGAATCTCTCATGGTTCGCAAATCTGCCATTACAGCATTTTGACTTAACAGATTTATTTCTGCCTGTTCCCCCTTCAATCCGATATTGGTAACAGATTCAGCAAAATAGTCATCCAAAGTTCTGTAACGACCAATCATTACCTGAGAATTTCTGATAGATGCTATTTCCGTAGCAGCCATTCCGTCACCGCTCTCTCCGTAGCCGGAAGTTCCCGGGAAGGAAGAAGCAACAGAAAGGGGATCGGAAATAATAGCATCGTTTACAGCGATATATGCGGAAGGATTATACACGGGAGAAACGGCAAATTGGGCACCGTTGGCTTCTCCGGCATTAGCTAAAAGGTTGACAGCGTCCACCTGTCCGTAATCGTAAGCATTTGCAGCTCCGGAACCAGCCAACAATCCGGCATACCCTACCAAAAAATGACTAGAATCTTCTACATGGCGAATCACAAAGTCCGGATTGGCAGGATCACTGGCAGTAGTGGCCTTCAAAACAAGATGGTTATTCCTGTCTAAATACGCTTTTACCTCACCATCAGAGTCATTAATGCGAGAAATAACCGCCTCTACAGTGTCTGTAGGATAGTATGGTACAACGACATTACCTGTTTTACCGGAAATAGTAATTTCACCCTGTAAACCGATTTGATCTTGAGGGTTCAATCCATTACTTCCGCTCATACGGAAAATATAGGAAGAATCATCAACACCGTCACCGTTAGAGTCGTAATTACCAGCAACATTTGTTACAAAGGGTTTTTGTACAAAGAAATCCAAACCACCAACATTGTTGGCACCAACCCCTGCTCTGTGAACGTCATTGACTAAATCTGCAAAATTCATGGTCATGGTATTAAGTTCTTGGAGTTCTGTCCGTACATCCACATCCCGTAGCTCGACTAAGGCACCTAAAGAGCCTCCCGATATGGTGGCTTTATTTCCAGTATCTGCCCAAACAATCTGACTGTAAGAATTATTATCTGTAGGAGAAATAGTTTCAAACTGACGGGCAATTCCACCCTGGACAAGAACTTGACCATCCAAGTGAACCATAAACTCGTCACTATCCCTCTGGTCTGTTGTAATATTTACCAAAGAAGACAATTTTTCCACCATTAAGTCTCGACGATCCAACAAATCATTAGGATTGTCTCCCATTGCCTTTGACTTAACTATTTCTTTGTTGATTTCTGCAATTTGTTGAGCATAGGTATTTACCTGTTTTACAGTAGCCTCGATATCCCCGTTTAACAAAACACCGATACCGGACAAGCTCTTTTCCCGTTGCTGAATAGAGTTCACTAGAGATTGGCCACGAGTAACGATAGCCTGACGTGCAGCTTGAGATTCGGGATATAAAGACAATTCCTGCCAAGACTCCCAAAATTTATCCATATTGGAACGGATAGAAACATCCTGCGGCTCGTTGTAAATTTGTTCCAACATTACATAATATTTTTCCCGTGTTGACCAATATGATTCTTTATGGGATTGAGATACGATCTGGGATTCCAATAATTCATCTCTAACCCGAGTAATGCTTTCTGCCGTTACACCCTGTCCGATTTGACCGGGAGTTCCTGCACGACTTAGATCCGGCCGATAGAGGGGATCAAACTGACGTAATTGTACACGCTGACGGGAATAACCTTCCGTGTCAGCATTGGCAATATTATGACCGGCAGTACCGATAGAAGTGGTATGGGTCATAAGACTGCGTTTTCCAAGTTCTATTCCTGCAAAAGAAGAAGCCATCCTATACTCCTATATAAATCTTTTCAGAACTCACAAATCACCTTTTTGGGCGATACTCATTGTTGCAACGCAACTATCTATATGTCATGGATAAAAATTACAGCTCCTTGTAAAGTTTTATCCATCGATTTACATAACTGTGTCTACTAAAAGATTTTCAGGCATAGGTTTTACCACCTGCCCTTTCTCCGAATAGACAGTATTTCGATTTTTCGGAATCACATTATCAAAAATCCCTTGCACAAACTCTCTTGTGATTCGAATGTAATCGTTTAAAGCATCATTTTCTATTTTTGATGCACTGAGCTTACGTCGTACTTCATGGAACATATCCATGACTAGCTGACGCTTATCCTGAGGTACATTTTCCAGTACTTCATGAATCGAAGGAACTTTTGCATCTTCAGCTACACCGCACAAAGACCTGTACAACTTTTCCCGCTTGCTATCTAACTGCGTAAAAGTCTCTGACAACTGGTTTATCTTAAAAAGATTGTTTTCCAAATCTGTCCAGCTTTTATCGGTTACGGACTTTCGAATCAACTTTTGATACTCCAAAACAGAATCTAATGTTGTACTTTGAGAGGAAAAAGTCGTCATTAAATCCACAAAGTCCTTGTTATCAGCCAAAAAAAAGCCCCCTGTATATAATCCTTCACTTATGTATCGGATAAAAGGAAAGGCAACTTTAGAAAAGAAAATACAAAAGAGTGGATAAAAAAGATGGCTCGGTAAAAACTTTACCGAGCCATCCCAAAGGAGAGGAGGATGCAGAAAACCAGAAATTGCAGTGTGTGCGGCTGCAAGTTTCTGAAGAAACTGCGGTGATTGTTGTTGCTCTTGCAATCTGTAAAATAAAACACTATCCGGGAGTAAAGTTACAACAAAAATAAATTTTTTTTTTCCTTTTCTTATTGACAACATACCCTATAGGGGTATATCTTAAAAACAGATCAAATTGATATCAGAAATTATACAATTCTTCAGGAGAACATAGATGGTAAAGGAAGAAACATATACTATTTCCGGGATGTCCTGTGCAGCCTGCAGCAGTGCTGTTGAACGGGTCACTAGAAAACTGGAAGGAGTTGAAGAAAGCAACGTCAACTTAACAACGGGAAAAATGACTATAAAATACGATGATGAAAAGGTATCATCACAGTTAATTTCCCAAAAAGTTGAGAAGGCCGGTTTTGGGTGCGACTTATACCAAAGAGAGGAAGAAAAGAAAGAAGTTACACCTGCGATAAAAGAAGACGACAAAGAACTAAAAGAAAAAAAACATAATCTTGTGGGTGCATGGATTTTTACCTTAGCTCTAATGTACGTTTCCATGGGTTCTATGCTACCCTATCCCTTGCCCTTACCGCCTGTCTTTTCTGGTTCTGCCCATCCGGTCAATTTTGCTCTTATACAATTATTGCTTACCATTCCTGTTTTATTTTATGGCAGATTCTTTTTTACCAATGGGTTTTCTGCTTTGTTTCATAAAAATCCCAATATGAACTCACTTGTAGCTATAGGAAGTGCTTGCTCCTTTGCATATAGTATTGTGGTAATGTTTTCATTAGATGGAAATCCCCACCAGATTCATAACTTATATTTTGAATCAGCAAGTATGGTATTAACATTTGTTATGACAGGTAAATATCTGGAAGCCCGTAGTACAAAAAAAACAAAGGGAGCTATTACAGCTTTAATGAAATTAACTCCCAATACAGCCATTGTAGTTTCAGAAGGAAAACAAAAAGAAGTTCCTGTGCAGCAACTAAAAGTAGGTGACATTGTTTTGGTAAAACCAGGTTCTCGGATTCCAACAGACGGACGAGTAACACAGGGGGAAAGTGCAGTTGATGAATCCATGTTAACGGGTGAAAGCATGCCCATCGATAAAACAGTGGGTTCGGAAGTAACTGGAGGAAGCATGAATATAAATGGTGCTCTGTATGTTTCCGTCAGTCGAGTGGGAAAAGATACCACCCTTTCCCAGATAATAGCATACATGGAAGATGCCCAAGGGAAAAAAGCTCCCATTGCAAAAATTGCAGACAAAGTTTCCGGAGTATTTGTGCCTATAGTTATGGTTATTGCGGTAATTGCTGGGCTTATATGGTTCTTTGCAGGACAAGATCC
>JAHLFV010000087.1 GCA_018883625.1 Candidatus Treponema excrementipullorum | reverse complement strand
GTATGTGGACTATATAAAAATTATTACTAGGAGTTAAAATGAAAACTTTTTTCAAAAGGTTTGTTTTTCTGGGAGTTTTTTTGAGCATGGCTATGAGTTTTGTAGCTTGTCAAAGTCAGGTAAAAGAACCTTCAGCTTATTGGTCAAATGACTATGAAGAAACTCGGGAAAAAGCCGCAAAAGAAAATAAAAATATTTTGATTTTTTTCAGCGGTGAAGATTGGGATACCTACAGTACCGGCTTAAAAGATTCTATTTTTTATACAAAAGATTTTGTAGATAGTCTTTCAAAAGAATATGAGCTGGTGCATTTGGATTTCTCCGAATCTCTCTACAATCAGGCAGAAGTGGCAGAAGATGCAACAGAAGAAGAAAAAGCAAAGGCCGAAGAATTACGGGCAAAGTTGATAGAAGACACTACTGTTGCCAATAATTTTTTGGTAAACAGTACGCCTACAGTGTTGCTTGTTTCTCCTGCCGGATATGTGTACGGAGCAATTCCCTATGACGAATCTGTTACCACCGTAGCTCAGTATGTAGAACAGATTAATGGGTATAAAGAGGCGGGTGCAAAAGTTGCTTCTCTGACAAAAGAATTGGAAACAAAAACCGGTGTAGATAAAATAGCCGTTATTGACGGTTTGTTTGAAACTGTATTGCCCTCACATCAGAGTTTATTGCGGGATTTGGCTGCAGAAGTTCCTTCTCTTGACCCTGATAACGTCAGCGGTAGAAGAGGTGAATACGAAGTTATCAACGCATATAATAAATCCTATGAAGCAATTATGGGAATGGATGTATTGGGTGCAGTAGATATTTTGTTGGAACCTATAGACAGTGGTTATCTGACAACAGCACAAAAACAGCAGTTATACTATCAAGTAGCTTATTTCTACTCTTTACTGGGAGAGACCTATGCCGAAAAAACAATGGATATTTTGAAAACGGGATATGATTTAGATCCTGCCAGTGAAGTTGCCGCAGAAATAATGATGACTGTAAATCAACTGCAGGCCATTATGGATGCAGAAAAAACTAATACAGGAGATGAAAACTAATGGGATCGGAACCTCATCCGTCGCCTAATCCCGTAGGAGATGTAACTTCTGCGGGGGATATTTCGCCAGAGGGCGTTATAGGATTATTGATAGCAATCCTCGTCCTCATTATTTTTTCCATGATTTTTTCTTCATCGGAAAGTGCCTTTTTGTCTATCAATAAATTAAGAGTCCGTTTTTTGCGGTCAAAAAAGGACAAAAAGGCAATAAAGGTGGGGAAACTCCTTGACCGTAAGGATGCTTTGCTAAATACGGTGCTTGTCGGCAATAATATTGTGAATATTGCCATAACCTCCCTCCTTACGTCTTTGGCGTTACAGCTGTTCGGAACTTCCGGGGTAGGAATTGCCACTATCGTTGCTACTGTGTTGCTGTTGATTTTTGGTGAAATTTCTCCCAAAACCGTAGGTACCGGACATCCGGAAGCCGTGGCGTTTCTTTTTACAGATATTATTGCTTTTTTAATGAAGCTTTTATCTCCATTAGTCTTTATTTTTACACGTATATCCCGTTTTATTGCAAAGTTTTTTGGTGTCAATATAGAAAACACAAAGGTGTCTTTTACAGAAGACGAAATCAAAAATTTTATCGATGTAGGGGAAGAGGAAGGTGTTTTAGAGGAAAATGAGAAAAAATTAATGCATCGGGTTTTCCGTTTTACCGACTTGGCTGCCAAAGACATTATGATTCCCCGAACAAAAATTAAAGCAATTCCTCTTACAGCATCGTATCAGGCTGTGATAGAATTGTCCCAAACGTCCCGTTTCTCTCGGTTTCCCGTGTACGGAGAAGACATAGACGATATTGTGGGTGTTTTATATGTTAAAGATCTCATGTTTTACAGCACACGCCAGCAGGAATTTTCCGTAAAAAAAATAATGAGACCGCCTTTATTTATCGTAGGAACAAAAAAAATGTCTTCTGTGCAACAGATGTTGAGGGAAAATAAGCAGAGTTTGGCTATCGTTATTGATGAGTATTCGGGAACGGACGGAATTTTAACTACAGAAGATATTACCGAAGAAATCTTTGGTAAAGTGGAGGATGAATATTATACTGTTTCCGATCCTATGGCTGTACAAATCAGCGATGATGAGGCTGTTTTGGACGGTAGTGTAAAACTGTCGGAACTTTCTGAACGGTTGGGAGCTACTTTTACTTCCGAATTTTATGAAACTTTGGCGGGCTATTTGAGCGAAAAGTTGGATAAGGTTCCCGAAAAAGGTGATGTCTATAAAGAACAAGGTTTTGTGTTTACCGTTGAAGAAGCAGATGCCACCAAAATACATAAGGTTCACCTAAAAAAAGAGGAACAGATATGATGGGTATGATTCTTACAGCTGTATTTTTGATACTTTTGGTAGCAGCTTCAGCTTTTTTCTCATCTTCTGAAACAGCAATTTTATCGGTTTCTAAGGTACAATTACGGCAATTGATCAAAGACAGAATTCCGGGAGCAAAACGCCTTGCGAGCTTAAAAGAAGATATAGACAAAGTGTTGGTGACAATTTTGATTGGCAATAATTTTGTCAATAACTTAGCTTCTTCTGCTGCCACTGCTTTGGCTGTATCTATTTTGGGACAAAGTGGTGTCGGAATTGCTACTGTGGTAATGACCTGCGTCATTATTCTTTTTGGTGAAGTGTTGCCAAAAACTTTGGCTGTTTTTAATCCGGTAAAGATTTCTCTGAAAGCTTCTTTGCCGTTACTGGTGTTGGAAAAAATAATGTTTGTCTTTGTTTGGATTTTTTCCTTTGTAACAAAGGGAATCGGAAAACTTGTCAATCTTATTTGGAAATCCGACACACCATTGATAACGGAAGAAGAGTTGAAAACTCTTTTCGAAGTAGGGAATGCAGAAGGTACTTTGGAAAATAATGAAAAAGACATGCTGTATAAAATATTTGAATTCACAGATTTGCGTATTCGGGATATAGCCCGTCACCGTTCTTTTGTGTGTTCAATTCCCTCCGATGCCACATACAATGAGGCCGTGGAAGTTTTTTGTAAATCCGGTTATTCCCGTATTCCTGTGTATAACAGTAGCAGCGATGCCGAAGAAAAAGATGAATATATCGGTTTGTTACACTACAAAACCCTCTTATTTTATAACGGGCCAAAAGATGAAAAGGATTTTGCCCAAAAGTACATGAAAAAGGTTCTTTTTGTACCGGAAACAAAGGGTGCAGTCGCTTTACTTCATACATTTAAAACGGAAAAGGTCAATTTTGCTGTTGTTGTGGATGAGCACGGAAGTACCAGTGGCATTATTACCATGGACGATATATTAAAGGCCGTTATGGGACGTATGATTGACGAGTATTCAAAAGATGCAGCTCCGGAAAAACGAATCAAGATTCTTTCCACCACAGACTTCCTTTTACCCGGGGATTTATCTTTAACAGATGTAAATGAGA
>JAHLFV010000086.1 GCA_018883625.1 Candidatus Treponema excrementipullorum | reverse complement strand
ATCTGTATAACCATCCTATTAACAAATTTGTCGCCGGATTTATCGGATCACCCCCAATGAACTTCTTGACTGTTAAGATTGTTGAAAAGAATGGTCAGATCATTGCAGATGAAGGATCTTTTGAAGTTACTCCTACTGCACAGCAGGCCGAAGCTTTAAAGAAATACATCGGTAAAGAAGTTTTCTTTGGTATTCGTCCGGAAGATTTGGATTATACAAAAGACGACTCAGCTCCCAATAGAATGCAAATGAAGGTTTCCATTATCGAGCCTTTGGGAGCAGAAACACACTTGTATCTTGCTACCAAATCACAGCAAGTAATTGCAAGAACAGAGCCAGACAATACTTTCCGCATTGGAGATACAGTAAGCTTTATTCCTGATATGGAGAAGGCTAAATTCTTCGATAAAGAAACAGAACTCAATGTCTGTGAGGATATTAAGTCTGAATAAGTAAGGCTGTTTTTTTCCTCCACGGCGGTACTCTTTGCTGGGTACCGCTTTTTTTATTTATTTTTTAAAAATCCATGTACATAGGTACTAAAAAAGTATATAGTAGCTGTATATGAATTTTACAGATTTTAACTTACATGAATCCCTCCTGAAAGGAGTAGAAAATGCTCACTATGTATCTTGTACACCTGTTCAGGATGAGGTTTTGAAGACAGCACTGCAAGGTTCAGATGTATATGTTCAGTCTCAAACCGGAACAGGAAAGACTGCCGCTTTTTTGATAACGATTATTCAGGAAATGCTTTCCCAACCGGAAGTAAAAAGTAAAAAAGCTTTAGTTCTTGTGCCTACAAGAGAGTTGGCTGTGCAGGTAGAAGAAGAAGCAAAGGTTCTTTTGTCTGGTGTTAATTTTTGCGTTGGCAGTTTTTATGGCGGTGTGGGATATACCAATCAGGTCAATTTGTTAAAAAAAGGTGTAGATATTATTGTAGGAACCCCCGGTCGTGTTATCGATTTGCAGGAGTCTGGAGCCATGGACTTAAGTTCTGTAGGTTATTTGGTGATAGATGAAGCAGATCGGATGTTTGATATGGGGTTTTATCCAGAATTGCGGAAGTTGATAAAAGTATTGCCTTCTTCCGATAGCCGTCAGACTATGCTTTTCAGTGCAACTCTTAATACCTACGTAAAAAATTTGGCGTGGGAATATACCCGGGAAGCGGTGGAAATAACTATTGAACCGGAAGTTGTGGCTGTGGAAGAAATTCATCAAATGATGTACCATGTTTCCAGTGACGCAAAAATGCGACTTTTGTTGGGCATATTGCAGTCAGAAAATCCTGAAAGTCTTATAATTTTTTGTAACACAAAAAAAAGTTGCGAAATTGTTTCAAAACGACTTAGTTTGAATAGTATAGAGAACGAATTTATTATCGGTGATTTGCCACAAACAAAACGGTTGCAAGTTTTGGATTCGTTTAAACGAGGGGCTCTACGGTGTTTGGTGGCAACGGATGTGGCTGCCCGGGGTATCGATGTGGACGATTTGGCTATGGTTGTTAATTACGATTTGCCTGTTGAAGCAGAGAACTATGTGCACCGTATAGGTAGAACTGCCAGGGCCGGTAAACAAGGAAAAGCCTACTCTTTTTGCAGTGAACAGGATGTGTATAATTTGCCTGCTATTGAAAGATATCTTGGTGCGACTATACCCTCTGTTGTGGCCTATGAAGAAATGATGGCGGAAGATAAAAGTGCCGGTGTTTCTCTGCGGTTGGAAAATTACCGGGAACGTGGCAACTTTGAAAGGAAACGGGACAATGGAAGAAAAAGTATCGGAAAAACTGGTTCCGATAAGCGGGATAGTAAGAAAACCGCTCCAAAAACAAAAAATGTCGGCAAAAAGAAAAATTATTCTTACCAAAATGAGGTGGATTTGTCCGGTCTTTCCTTTGAAGAAAGAATGAAACTTTACAAGGAAAAGTATGGTGGAAATCAAACGGCAACTTCTGAAGAGAAATTAAGTAATTCAACAGTTGCTGAATCTTCCAAAGATTTTGAAAAAAGTTCTGCAGGGGCACAAAAAGGTGGAAATTCTGCCAAGTCAGAGATGAGAAAAACCAGAAGGGGAAACAATCAGTATTCCCGCAAAAACAGGTCAGATACTTACCGCCAACATACAGAAGAAAGCCGTAAAAATATCAAACTCTCAGAAACTACAGACAAAAAAACAGGGGCTTTAGAGACAAAGAAAACGGGTTTTTTTGATAAGTTAAAAAAACTATTTACAAAGGGAAAGTAAGGGAAAAATGATTACAGTCAGTGATGTTAGTTTAAAATTCGGTGACAGAGCTCTTTTCAAAGATGTTAATTTAAAATTTACTCCGGGAAACTGTTATGGAATTATTGGTGCCAATGGTGCAGGAAAGTCTACTTTTTTGAAAATCCTTTCTGGTGAATTGGAGCACGATTCCGGTCAGATTATTATTACTCCCGGTGAACGCATGGCTGTGCTAAAGCAGGATCACTTTGCTTACGAGGAGTATTCTGTAAAAGACACCGTAATGATGGGGTATCCTAAATTATACCAATGTTATAAAGACAGAGAAGAAATTTATGCCAAGGCTGACTTTACGGAAGAGGATGGTATAAGAGCCAGTGAGTTAGAAGGAGAATTCAGCGAATTAGGGGGCTGGGAAGCAGAAAATCAAATCGAACAGATGCTTTCAGGATTGGGTTTGGAAGAAGAATATCATGACCGCATGATGAAAGAGTTAGATGAAAGCCGGAAAGTTCGGGTTCTGTTGGCACAGGCAATTTTCGGTGAGCCGGACATCCTTCTTTTGGACGAGCCTACCAACGGTTTGGATTTGGAATCTATCAGCTGGTTGGAAGACTTCCTTATTGATTTTCCTAATACAGTCATCGTTGTCAGTCACGACAGGCACTTTTTGAACGCTGTGTGTACTTACGTTTGTGATATCGATTTCGGAAAAATCAGTTTATTTAGCGGAAACTATGATTTCTGGTATCAAATGAGCCAGATTATGCAGCGTCAGGCAAAGGATCAAGCTAAAAAGCGTGAAGAGAAAATGAAAGATTTGAGAGAATTTATTCAACGTTTTGCCTCTAATGCCGCCAAAAGTCGCCAGGCTACCAGTCGTAAAAAGATATATGACAAACTTGCCTTGGAAGAGTTGCCTGTCACCAGCAGAAAATTCCCGTATGTAAATTTTAAACCCGACAGAGATATCGGTAATAATGT
>JAHLFV010000085.1 GCA_018883625.1 Candidatus Treponema excrementipullorum | reverse complement strand
TTAAGTATAGCTGTTTACTCAGGATATCAGAAGAAAAACAAACTATTGCTAGCCCTTTTGACTGTCTGGGGATTGACCGGAATAAAGTCATTAATTTTTAATGCCTACGAAGATATTATTCTTTTGGTCTGTGGCCTGTATGGTGTAGTGTTGCTTTTTAAAGAAATACGAGAACATAGACAAAGAAGCAGATGATAAATCTGTCGGCAGTTAATTTGTATGGAACGTTAAGGAGTACAAGTAATGGAAGAAAGAATTTACGAAAATCAAAACATCCGGTTGAAATACTATGAAATTCAAAACGACTTTCAGCCCTTGATTTTAATCCACGCTCAAGGTGTAGATGGGAAAAACTATGCAAAAGTTGCAAAACAACTTTCAAAAAAGTTTCATATTTACTCGATAGACTGTTACGGTCACGGCGGTAGCCTGCATAATCCTACGCAGTACAATATCAAAGCGATTGCTTGTGCTATAATAGATTTTATTAAAAATGAAATCGGTCAAAAGACATGGTTGCTGGGACATTCTTCAGGAGGTTTGATTGCTGCATATATTGCTGCGGAAACAGAATTATGTGAAACACTGATATTAGAAGACCCTCCGTTTTTCTCTTGCCAGGGAGAACGCAGAAAAAAAACATATAATTATATTGACCTGTCAACTATATGCCATAGCTATATCACACGAGAAGAAAAAAGTGATTTCGTGCTGTATTATTTTAGCAATCAATATGCTTGGAATTTCTTCCCCGAACACTCGAGAGAGAAAATCAAAGGAAAATACACAAAAATGGCGGCAGCTTACCGTAAAAAACATCCTTCAAGGGATTTGAAGGTTTTGTTTTGGCCGAAAGCGGCATTGGCGGGGTTTCAAGGTATGAATCATTATGACCCGCTGTTTGGAGAAGCCTTTTATACCGACAGCTTTCATTGCGGAATTTTACACGAAGATATTTTGAAAAAAATCAACTGCAAAACAATTTTTATGAAGGCAAAAACAAATATAAATTCTGATGGAATACTGCTGGCTGCCTTAAATGATGATGATGTAAAAAGGGTCGCAGAGTTAATCGGTAACTGCAACATCATCCGTTTTGATTGCGGACACGGAATCCACACCGAAAAACCAAAAGCCTTTGTGAAATGCCTTTTTGACCTGTTGTAATTTTGTTTCATGATAATAAGGAAACGGTTCAAAAGCTGTGATTTGCAGAGATTCAAAAGTGAAATCGACAGAATTAAGCTATATCCTTTGAGTTGACAAGCATTCCGGGGTGTAAGTTTAAACTACGGGGAAAAGCCCCGCGGTTTTCTCCAGGGAAAATCGCGGGTTACTCAGCGTAATGTCACTGTCTGGCAGCGTGGATTACTGGCAGCTGAATCGGATTTCTTTTTAGAACAGTCCGCTGATAATATCCACGCACCGGTCAATTCCAAGAACACCGCTGTCCAAGGTTATGTGATAGTTCTGTTGTCCTGCCCAAAGTGAACTTGGACTTTTTTAGGAAAGCTTATAAGGTGGATTAAGAGTGCTACTGTTGCAGCCAATAAGCTTTTCTGTTGATATCTGCAGCATGAAGTTTTTCCTTTCGTTCTGCAAGCCTTACTTCCTTTCTTCCTGCAAAATAATCTTCTGGAGTCAGATAAAGAAGTGCGCCGTGAAGACGCTCGTTGTTGTAAAAATCAATCCACTGTGCCATCTTTTCTTTTGCATCTTCATAACCGAAGTATGGAGTCTTACGGACATGTTCTGTTTTCAGAGTTGAATGAAATCTTTCTAATTTGCCGTTGCTTTGCGGATGACAGATTCTCGCTGACGTTTCGTAAAGTTCCAGCAGAGAAATCAAAGATTTAAAATCCTTCGAAATAAACTGCTTTCCGTTGTCGTGGATTATTCGTGCTCTTGCTTCCGGATACTTTTCCTTTACTCTTGCAACCAGAAGCTCAATGTTTATACCCTCCATGTTTTCGCATAAGGTCCAGTCCAGAATCTTTCGGCTGTAACCGTCCATTATGCTGATAAAATAATAAAACACACCAAGAACCTTGATGTATGAAATATCTGTATGCGTCGCACTTCGTGCTTAATTCGTTCGGAGCTGAGGGCTGGTCAAAGCCTTTTTTCTTCGCTTCTCCTTCATTCTTAGCCCATTTGTGGACTAAATCATACTCTTTCATGATGTTATAGACGCTTGCCGGGCGGACGAAGGCTACGTTATCGTCAATCATCTGCCATGCAAGATATCGGTAGCCGTACAGGAAGTTCTTGTGGGCAAGGACATATTTTACAACAGCCGTTCTTTCTTCCGGTGTGTACCAGTTCAATTTCGGCGTTTCGTGATTATGCCTTGTCTCAATTCCTTTCCGACTCTTCCATTCATGCCAGGTACTTTTAGAAACTCCTGCAAAAGCTACAAGCTCTGAAACCTTGATTTCGGTTTTTTCATGAATCTTCTGCACTTCAGTTTCTATCAGAGTCCGCGTTTTAAGGCTGACCTTTTCTTTCCCTAGCTCCGGCCACCAAAAGTTTTTTTTATCATCATGTTTTCCTCAGCAATTTCGGCTATCACTTCGTCCTTCTTTTTGAGCTTTGTTTCGAGTTCTTCGATTTTCCGCTGCTGTGCTTTTTCCGTGATGTCAGGTCTGTGACGGTCAAAAATCATTGCTGCGTTTTCCAAGAATTCTTTCTTCCAGTTGAGGATCATATTCGGATGAACATTATTTTCCTGAGCAACATCGCTACCTGCCTTTCCATCCTGAATAACTGCCATTACCATTTTCAGCTTTTCTTCCGAGCTGAACTTTCTTCTTGTTCTTCCCATAAGGTGTACGTCCTTTTGTTATTATACACCTTATTAGCTTTCCTGTTTTAGTCCAAGTTGCGGTTAGGCATTACAAATGGAAAGACCTAACACTAACAGACGATTACTTATTCAGTCAAATTATGAAAGACGAAGACTTTTGCAAACTCTTTCTTGAAATGCTGATGGGAATAAAAATTTAGCCAAGGTACCTCAACAAGCCCCAATATTGCTCTGCTTGCTTTTTGTTCCTCGCAATATTGATGCATTATTGTACCCATATTTTCTACTGGGCAATGCATAGCGTTGTGTCGAACCCACAGAATTTGCTTTTCACAACGCAAGGGAGGCCTCATATGAAATATGAATTGGATTTATATGATAAATGGAATGAAGGCTTAAAAGAAGGTATAGAAATCGGGGAAGCTAAAGGAATGGCGAAAGGCAGGGAGGAAGGTGCAATACAGATCGCCATTGCCATGTTGAAAGACAACGTAGCATTTGAGACCATTGCCCAATATACCCGGTTACCCATTGAAACTATCAAAAAATTAGCTCCCCAAATGACCCAATAAAACCTATTCGCAGGAAATAGATGATATTACCTGCGATACAACATAATTGTCCATAAAAGTTGTTTTAAGCGTGGGGCAAAGGTTTACTCACTTTTTCGGGATAAAAATGACAGTGAAGCCAAAATAAGACACAGGAGCGTACACAGTATTGCTACCGGCAGCGCAAAAATACCTAGCAAGCTGAACAAACCGTAGTGCAATAATCTCATGGCATAATTTATTGCTTCGAGCATAACATATACCCCTACCGTCAGAACAGGGAAAACAAAAAGCCAAGACAATCTAAAATGACTGTCCGGTAACAAACGGTAGTTCCATCCTAATGTTGCAACAAAAATACACAACACAACAAAAATAAATGGGGTGGTTAATCGGAATCCTACTGTTAAACCAAAGGTTTCCTGTGCATATCCAAAATCTTCTACTTTAGGTAATAATCGCACAATATCAGCTAAGGGCATTTCCGTAGGATCAAAAGAAATATTTTTTAACAGCAAGAAATCCTTAAAATCTATAGGCAACATCAAAATGGTGTCAGGAGTATCTCCGGTATTGCGTGACCACTCCGGCTCGCTGATTACCCCACGATTGCTACGATCAACAGCTTTCAACATGACAAGGGGAACGTCTGATTTTTTGTTTACACTGGCGGCAAGCAGGTCACTCTGTTGTTTTTCACTTAACGTTTCAATAGGCTGAGCCATAATCTTGGCATAAGGTACCCGCAAAGACTGTACGCAATTACCTTGGGAGTCAAAATCATAGATATGCAAATTACGGATATATTGAATACGACCTCCGGTCCCGTACACAGATGCCAATCCGTCAGCGTAAAAAATACTTTTTCCTTTTTTTAGATTAGTATATGAAAAAGCTAAATTCTGTCTGTCTTCCAAATCGGAAGATTCGGGAACTTCATCTAAGAAAAAAAACTGTTCTTCCATTGCTTTTTCTGCAACAGAAAAATAGTGAACAATATCTACATCGGAAGGATTTTTTTCCAGCAACGTATGAAAATCATAATATGCTTCCACAACATCTCCGGAAATAAGCTTAAAATAAGCCGATTTTTTTTCCTTAAACAAGGCTTCTGCCGTTGCGTTGTCAAATCTGGTAGGTACAGACAGTTGGTTCCAAGCTTCTGCCGCAAACTCTTTTGCCTCTGTCTCATTGGCACTGCCTTCTTCTGCGGCTTCCATGGCTAACAACGCATAATAATGGGCATTCAGCCAATCCCCTTCTGTAGATTTTTCCCTAGCCAATTGCAATAATGCATAAGAGGAGCTGTTTCCTACGTTTTTATAAAACTCTAACTCAGGATCAGAAAATACACCTTCACTGTCAATAGCATTCCGTACTTGAATAGTATCTAATTTTGAACTTAAATCTGCCGTTAAACTAATCAGCTCGTCGGAGGTAGGGGCAATATATTCTGCAGCCTTAGCGTACTGAAAAGCGGTGGCATAGTAGCCTTCTTCTTCATATTTTTTTGCCAAAGTCACGTACTCTTCATATAATTGGGGAGATTTTTCCAAATAAGTGATTTTTTTTTCTATCATGGGAAGGAACAACTCTGTAGCCAAAGTTATCAATCCGGTTCCCACAATAGCTACAATAGCAACGGTTTTAAATAATTTTTTCAATTCTTTGGAAAATCGATTAAATACCTTCGGTGATTTACCAAAGAGGACAGAATAACTTACAAGAAAAGCTGTTATCAAAATTGCCGGTAACCAAATACAGGATAACTGTAAACTTTTCATGACCCGATAGGATAACACCATATTGGGGAAAATGCCCTCTCCGGAAACAGTGAAAAGGGAAAATAAAAAGATTACTGCATAACTCAGCATACTGTACACACATGACGTAATAATCAACCTTTTCATTCTTCTGCCTCTTTATTGGGGTCCGGTTTAACAATTCCAAGGATAATGCCTATAATCAACAAAACACCCCCTATTCCGCAGTTCATCAACCAATAGGGAACAGAAATCACATTACATACATTCCCGTTCCAACCTAAAAAATGAACAGCATTCAAAACTATTAAACCGAAAAAAGTAAAAACAACAAAGCCAAAATTAAGCAGTCGCCATTTGAAAAAACGACGGATACTTATTACAGAAAGCAAAGCAAAGCCCAGAGAGCAAAACTGGAGCCATGCAAACACACCGCTTTGCAAAGCTGCTATGGCGGTATTTCTCACAACTATGATAGTTTTTGCTAACCACTGAAAGAACAACGATGTTTCAAAAATCTGTGCCATCAGCACATCTGCAAAAAACGGAGTATCTAAAGACAATACTTTCTCATTTTGAATAAAGGTTACCGAATCCTCTGCCCAGTTTTCTGCAGTAAGGTCTATGTATAAACCCGAGCCCATTCCCGTAGTTTTGTTGATTTTGGAATAATAAACAATCCCGTCTTTTCCCACAGGTCTGAAATAGCCTTCCGAAACAAGATTTCTGTTTTGATTTTCAGGTAAAAATGAAATAGGTTCCATACCGCCTAAGCAAAGAGGGATAATACAAAACCATGCCAGTATATTAAATATTCCGTAAGAAACAACTCTGGATAGTACGGAACCGGGATATCGGATGGAATGGGTAATTAAAAACAAAGGAGCCATGGCAGCGGAAAACCCACACCATGCCAACATACCTTTAAAATGTATAGTGTTTACCGTTGCCCCGGGGCTACCTACAATAAAATCCACAGCATACATCAGCAATAAATTTACAATAATGCCCACAAGGGAACCGGCTATAAGAGTTATTACAAATATCTTGAGATAGGAAAGAAAGGTCTTCATATCCTTTACAGAATACCATGAAGACAGTACAAATACAATAAAAAAAAACCTATTTACACATTTTTGTAAATAGGTTTTACAAAGCACTATATAAAACTGACAATAATGGATATCCGTTAACCGACGGTTACCTGTCCCTTTTCATCAACAGCCAAAATAGATTTACATTCCGAGCATCTGAATCTACCTAAACCGGATGTTTTAAGTCGTTTAGAACATACAGGACAGGAAAAAACTTTGGGAAATACAGAAGAATCTCTGGAATCTTCCTGTTTGAAAAAAGACTCAGCAGCACCCAAAGAATCCTTAAAGTTAAACAACTGAGAAAAACCGAGAAGGTTGAATACTTCCATAACCTTACTGGGAATTTGAACAAGTACAATGTCACCGTTTCTTAGTTTAATCTGTTTCAGCATGGCGGAAAAAACACCGATACCTGCAGAAGAAACATAGCTCAAGTGAGAGCAATCAAATATCAAATTGATATACCCGGCATTCAAAACCTTTTCTATCTGGGATCGAAAGAACAGGGACGTATATGTGTCAATATATCCATTAAGAGAAACAATTATTGCATGTCCGATACCTTCACATTCCTGGAAAGCAATTCTTAAGTTGTCGTCAGCAACTTCTTTAAAATCGAAAATTACAGATTCTTTTTCCATAGGCATCTCTCAAAATTAACAGTAATTTAACATTAATCCCTACCATAATAATAATATACTTTTCGGCTCATGTCAATTTATTACACAGCGAAATGTATAGTTGAAAACAAAAGAAAAAACTCTAATATCACTTGAGCACTGTGGTCAACTCAAAAAATTGTGTTATAATAGAGGTAAGATGTACGAAATAGAAATAAAGGCTCACGTTAACGACAGGCATAAGGTACAAACGATTCTCGATTCCTTTGCAGTATACGTCGGCAGTTGCCACAAAAAGGATGTATATTTCAAAAATAACTGCAATAATCTGCAAATACGTATCCGTGATCAGGAAAATTTTTCAGTTCAATCAACAGAACCCCAAAAAACAATTCTTGTTACCTACAAGCGCAAAGAAAGACTCAAAACAGACGGCACAATGGAAGTAAACCAAGAGGAAGAGTTTACCATAAACAACCGAGAATCTTTTATGGTATTTTTACAGGATGCCGGATTTGTTCCTGTACTGGAAAAAGAAAAAAAGGTGTCTACTTGGAAGTATGAGCATGTTCTTATCGAAGTATGTACCATTCCCCTTTTGGGAGATTTTATTGAAATGGAGGTGTTGTCGGAAACAAAAGATAAAAAGACGTTGGAAACTATACATAACCAGTTTTTGTTGATTTTAAAAAAATGTAACATAAGCGAAACGGAAATCGAAGATAAATTTTACAGTGAACTTTTAGCAGAAAAAAAATAGATTTCAGCCAGTTGACCGTAAATATCCGGCAAGTTATCCATATATTGAGTAGAGAAGTCTTTTTTTATTTCCGATAATGAAGATATGGCAGAAGGATTAAATTTTCAAGAAATCGTAACTCAGGCCGCAGAGAAGAAAACTCAGTGGATAGAATCAAAGGTTTGTCCCAAACTTTTGGAAAATTACCGTATTCTTCACTCTACTGTAGTGAATATAATTAATATTCTCACCCAAAAGGGACTTATTACTCCCGATCCTTACAAGAAGGAGAAGAAAATAACTTCCATAGAGGTTCCGGAAGATACCGATTTTACTTCGGGAGAGAGAAGCTCTGTTTTGGGAATACGATTGTCGGACTACGAGCTGACCTTGGATTTTATTTGCAACTATTACAAGTTTTCTATGCAAGCCCTTTCTTTGTCTCAGATAAAAGTACTTGTAAACTTTAACAACTTTCTCCAATGGAAAAATCTTTCTCCCAATGCCTCTCAGCCCAGTACTCGGGGATTGGCAGAAGTTATAGCAGCCTTCCGTCAAAACGGAGAACCTATCTCTGTAAAAATACTTAATACCGGTGTCTCCGATGCCACAAAGATGTTGAGCGAAATCAACGCCATGTTGAAGGAGTGTTCCGATTTACAAAGAGAATTGTATAAACTCCAGGTACGGAAAAATATCTTAGACAACGGGGTAGTTTCTTGGAGTAAGATAAAATCTGTAACAGATGCCGTACAGCAGGTAAAGAAAAGATTTCCCATCTACATGCCTAAAACCTTCTTCTATCCCGAACTGATTGAAGAAATTTATAAAGAAGATACCTCTTCCGAGTCTATTCAACTCCAGACTGTGGTATTGGAAAAACTGAAGATTTCTGAACCTACAAAAGAAAAAAAGGCCACTCCGGTAAATCCTGCCGTTTACATTACGGATGCAGTCCGTCTTCTTCCCTCTTTGGAGCCTTCTTTGGAAATGATAATTTCAAAACTGAAGGACAACAGTGCTTTGTTGCAAAATCAACAAAAAACAGTTTTGAAAAAGTTAATGAAGGCTTTACGAAAAGCCTTTCATCTTAAGGATGCACAAATCGAATACAATATTCCTGTTTTTGATGCTGTCACAAGAGAACAGAAAAACGAAAAGATTATTTTTAACCAGTTTATTGCTGATTTAACTAAAACAACGAATCTGTACGGGGCTATATTAAATCAGGAAAGTCCGGTAACTCAAAAAATCTTTGCTCAAAAAGAAGCTGATTTGTGTACTTTTGTTTCTAAGCAAATTGCCGATGTCCAAGAATATCTTGTTGTGATACAAGGTTTCGATACATTTTTCAAATCTGCATTGGACAAGAGTAACAAAACAAAAGTTAAAGGTCTTTCTATGGAGATAACTTCCGTAAAGAGTACCTTGGCAAAGATAAATCAACGTAAAGTTGATTATTTGGCGGTTATTGAAGAACAATCTCAGTTAAAAAAATTAGGAATAAAACATGAATAAACGAAAAGTCTTTTTATTGTTGGCTCTACAGCTTTGTGTCGGTTTTGTTTTTGCCTTAGACAGACCCTTTGTTATTATGGATGTTGTCCATACCTACAATTTGGACCCTCATAAGGCTAATTCATCTGCCGATGCCCAGGTTTTAACGGGCCTGTATGAAGGACTTTTTGTGTATGATCCCTATAGTTTGGAACCGACTTTCGGCTTGATTGAAGATTATAAAGTGTCACGAGATAAATTACGGTGGACATTTTATTTGCAGGAAAATTTGACTTTCAGTAATGAAGAGCCTATCACCGCAGAAACCGTAAAAAACTCTTGGATAGAGCTTCTTAATCCAAAAGAAAGTCATCCGTTTGCGTCTCTTTTTGACTGTGTTCAGGGAGCTGCCGAGTACCGACAGGGAAAAGCTACCGCAGAAGATGTGGGAATCGTAGTACAGGGAGACTATAAAATATCCCTTATACTTAACGCTCCGGCAGAGCATTTGCCCAGTATTCTGTGCCATCATGCTTTTAGCGTAGTTCACCAAGACAAAAATGTATTCAGCGGTCCCTACTGTATAGAAAGCCAAGAAGGAAACACTGTAATTCTGAAAAAAAATCCTTTCTATTATGATAAGGACAACGTTGCTCTGGAAGAAATACATTTTATTCAATCAGATGACCCGGAAGAAAATGCTTATTTGTTTAACACAGGAAGAGCAGATTGGGTTATTTCCAATGCCAGCATTCCTTCCATTATAGATAAACAGAGTATCTATTTGACGGCAGAATTTGCCACCGAATATTTATTTTTTAAAGTGTATGAAGAGCCTTGGAATCGTGCTGATTTCAGGAATGCTCTTTTAACTGCGACTCCTTGGGAAGAGTTACGCAGTCAAGCTTTTATTCCGGCTTCAACGCTTATTATCGGTATAGGAAATTATGTACCTCCTGCCGGTTTGTTTGATTATGATATAGACGAAGCTCGTTACATGTTGGCAGAAGCAAAAAAAAATGCCGGTATGGCAGAAGATGCACCTTTGGAAATAACAATAGCTGTAAGCGATTATGAATACGCCATAAATCAGGCTTTGTTGTTGGTGGACGCTTGGAGTCAGTTGGGAATTACGGTAAACGTCAGCAAAACTCCTATGGACAGATACTTGGACAGCGTTGAAGGATGGGATGCAGATATTTTCAGTTATATTTGGTTAGGAGACTTTGCAGATCCTTTGTCCTTTTTGGAATTGTTCCGTTCCGATTCTACTTTGAATGTTACAGGTTGGAAAAACGAAACCTTTGATGACTTATTACAGCAGGCTTCCAGCACTTCTGGAACGGAAAGATTTGAACTTCTTTCCAAAGCTGAAGATGTGCTTTTGTCTGACGGGCTGATTTTTCCTGTTTCTCATCCGGTAACATTAAATGTGGTAGATCCTGCTGTTTCCGGATGGTCTTCCAATGCCTTGGATATTCATCCCTTAAAATATTTGGATATAAAACCTACACAACAATATATACCTAATTTAGTTATGGCACCATAGCACAGCAGAGGCAGAGATTTTTCTTCTGCGTCTTGCGTTTACACTGTTTTTTCGGTATAGTTTATCCGGTTCGTGGACTGTTAAACTTCTAAAAACGGAGGTAGAGAATGGATAGTGACCCTGGAAGTACCCGTTTCTGTTCTTATTCGTGCACTTTTTCTTTGTGCGATTTTTTTACCTCAACTTTAGAAGGATACAATTATGATTACATATTGGCAGCAAGAAAACGGACGGTTTGTCAAAACAGAATGGGATGAAAGAGACAAATCTCAAAATACTTGGGTGGATGCCCGTTCCGTAACCCGGGAAGATATACGCATTTTACAGGAAGACTTTGGTGTTGAACAGGATAATATTTTGGATATTCTTGACCCCGATGAACTTTCCCGTATCGATAAAGAAGACAACTACACTATTACCATTGCCCGTATCCCTGTCTTTGATCCTACCGGAGACATAAGCTACTTCACCGCTCCCATCGGCGTTATTGTATACCCTGATATTGTTATTACAATCTGTTGGACAGACTGCGAAATGTTGCGGGATATAACCGCCAATAGGATACGGGGTATTTCTTTAGCCGACTTTCCCGCTTTTATTGTTAAGATTTTAAGCCGGGCAGATATCATGTTCTTGCGATACCTGAAAGAAATCAACAGAAGAACATCCTCTATTCAGCACGAATTGCAACAGTCTATTAAAAACAATGAGTTGATCCAGCTTCTTAACTTGGAAAAATCTTTGGAGTTTTTCTCTACTTCTTTGAAAAGCAATCAGATTTTATTGGAAAAACTGAAAAAAACCAAATGTTTGACTTTTGATGCCAACGACTTTGATTGGCTGGATGATGTGGTTATCGATAACAGACAGGCTATTGAAATGACTGACACATACAGTAATATTTTGGCAGGAACTATGGATGCCTTTGCATCTGTTATTTCCAATAATATGAACATTGTCATGAAAAAACTGACTATTATCTCCCTTGTTATGATGGTTCCGACTTTTATTACGGGATTTTTCGGAATGAACGTTAAACTTCCATTCAGTGAGTCTGAATGGATGGGAACAGCAATTATCTCTGTCCTCTGTGTAGCATCTTCCCTTATTGCAGCACTTCTTCTTGTAAAGGAAAGAACGGATTTGGTTACAAAGCGACCCAAGAAATCACTGGCTCAAAAAATAAAGGAAAAAAAGGCATTACGGGCATTGAAAGCACAGGAGAAAAAAATCGAGCGCTCATAATTGTAACGTCTGTAACACGAATCAAAAAGAACTATTTTACTTGAAGGAGTTTGTATGAAAATATCTTCTGTAAAAAAATTATCAGCAGTGTTGTTTGTTTGTTTCACTTCACTTACGGCTTTTTCTCAAAATATAGCCGACCAGACGGAAATATGGAAAGAGTACTATCTGCAACCGGTAACACCACAGCGGGAGGATGTGAGCCTTGTACTTGTTGGCTCTACAGAAACCGATGAGCCGGAGCAGTTTATCATCGGAGAAGATTCTCAATCCTATACAGCCACTCGATGGATAACTCCTTTTAAAATCAACCGATACGAAACCACCTATAGTCTGTGGTACGATGTTGTAACTTGGGCACGGCAACAGGGATACAATTTTGCAAACCCCGGACAAGAGGGGTCTCAGGGACGCCGGGGTAAAACTCCTTCCGCTACGGGAAAATTTCAGCCGGTAACTAATATTACTTGGTACGATGCCATTGTTTGGTGTAACGCTTACAGCGAAAAATCAGGTTTAACACCTTGCTATACCTTTGAAGGAAAAGTTCTCCGGGACTCAGCCGATACGGCAGCCTGTGACTTGGCTCAATGTAATTGGGCTGCCAACGGATATCGGTTACCTACAGAAGCAGAATGGGAGTACGCTGCCCGGAAAACACAAGAAGGATTTCAACCGGGAAACACTGTAAGCGGCAATCTCTCCGGCAACGAAGAAGACGGCAACTACGCATGGTTTGACGGCAATACTCAAAGCTCAAAGAAAGTGGGAACTGCAGGCTCTCTCTTGGAAAAAGCCAGCATCGGAAGCGGAAACTCCAACGCTTTGGGACTTTTTGATATGAGCGGAAATCTTTTGGAATTCTGCTGGGATTGGTATGAAGACTATCAAGAAGTCCCCCAAGGAACCAGAGCAACAGGTCCTCAGGTCGGATCTCAGCGAGTAAGCCGGGGAGGCAGTTGGAGCCCCTACACGGCTTTTATCTACTGCGGGGACAGATACGCCTTTGATCCCAACGAGTCTTACAACTATATGGGGTTCCGGTTTGTAACTGCCCCGTAATAAGTTTCCGTTAACTTCTTTTAAGACAGAGTTTTTAACTCAGCTTCTTTAATACTCCACTCACCTTCCGGGGATTTGACAACTTCCAAAACGGCATATCGTCCTTCTGCCAAAGAGCCGGGATTGATAACGAGGGTCTTCCCTATAGTGTCTTTCCCAAAGGATTCGTGAATGTGACCGGTAACTACAGCCAAAGGTTGTAATTCTTCTATTACTTGGCGGAGTGCGGGGGAGCCTACGTGAGCCCCGGATGTAATTGTGTCACAAGCAGTATCTTTAGGTGGTTGGTGCATTATCATAATCATATTGGACCAAGAAGTTGTCTCTTTTTGTTCTTTCACCACATTAAAATCCGCTACCAATTCTTCTTCTGTGCGCTCGTTGGGAGTTACACCAGTAAATTGGGCACCGCCGCCACTACCGGAAAACACAAGCCCGTCCCGGAACACCATGGTATTTTGAACATTTATATCTTCATCTTCCAAAGCTTCTATAAAATCGGGATTGTCGCAGTTGCCTGTTACGGCGTAAATTGTGTCATGACAGCTCAACAAATGTTTTAATGTAGGTAACCCGGTTTCTTCTTGGTTAAAACGGGCAAAGTCTCCGCCACATAATACGGCATCGGCTTTGGAAAATTCCTCTTTAAGCATATCAATATGCTCTGTATCTCCATGTAAATCTGAAATTACAAGAAATCTCATGTTTCCTCCTTGAGTATCTTTTATTCTATAAATTGCATTCCTCAAAAGCCTGTTTCAAAGCGTTCATATCTTCTTTTGTACCGATAGAAATTCTCAAAAAATCTTCTATGCCGGGAATATCAAACCGTCGTACCAAGATTCCTTTTGTTTTGAGTGCTTCGTAAGCAACTTTACCTTTAAGGGAATCTTTTTTTGCGAAAACAAAATTAGTTTGAGAAGGTAGCACAAACCATCCTCGGTTTTTCAAAAAAACAGAAAAATTTTCTCTTTCTTCCAAGATTTTTCTTGTCTTATCCCGATAGTAGTCCACAGCCTTGCAAGCTGCGATACCCCCTGTTTGAGTTAATACGTCTACAGGAAAGTGGTTAAAAGAGTCTTTTACCCGATGGAGTGTTTCTATTAAAGCCGGTTGCCCTACGGCAAACCCTAAACGCATACCTGCAAAGGAAAGACTTTTTGAAAATGTCCGTACTACAAGAAGATTGGGATTATCTTTTATCAAACTTAAAGCACTGACGTTGCCAAAATCTCCGTAGGCTTCGTCTATAACATGAACTTTATTTTTAGGAGCTGCAGTAAGAAAATTGTTTATGTCTTCCAGAGAAGCACTTAAACCGGTAGGTGCATTGGGATTTGCAAAAATACAACTGGAATTGGATAACTGAGCCTCTGTACAAATTTTTATAAGGTCAAGAGAATAATCGTCCTTCAGCGGTATTTTTTTATAGGGAATGTTATAGTACCCGGCGTATACGGGATAAAAGCTGTAGGTGTGTTCCGGCATTATCAGAGGACTATCACTGTCAAAAAAAGAATAAAACACAAAAGAAAGGACTTCATCGGAACCGTTTCCGCAAAAAATCATATCGGGAGTAATATCCAAAGCCGGGCTTTGCAAAGCAGCATTTTTGCCGGCAACAGTTTCCCAAGCAGAAGAGCACTCCGCAGTTTCAGCAGAGGTAGCATCCTGCCAAAGGAGACCTCCTGTTGTATTTAACATGGAAGCTATAGCTTCTCTCAACAAAACGGAGTCGGGATCAGGATACAAGGCCATCTTTTCCGCATGATTGTGGGCTAAGTCTGTAATAGCTTTTATAACTTCCGGAGCCGGGGGATAGGGGTTTTCATTGGCATTGAGTTTAATATACTCCCGGTCTGTTGGTTGTTCTCCGGGCTTATACGGATGTAAAGACGAAACACGACGGGCTATCATTCCCACCTCCCATAAAATTGATTGTATGTAATAACACTTTATAAGTCAAGGTAAAAAATTACTTCGATATTTGCCTTGGCGAAAAGTGGCTTCTTAGCTATAATAAAGCGATGAAACAAATTCCACCTTATACAATTTTATTCAGCGACGATTCATTGGTTGCCGTCAACAAAAAATCAGGTTTACTTGTAGCTGCTGACAGATATGATCCACAGGCTCAGCGCTTAGATATAGAATTGGAAAAAGAATTTGGGTCCTTGTATGCCCTCCACAGAATAGATAAAGATACTTCCGGCGTGGTAATATATGCCAGAAATCAGGAAGCACATCGTTTTGTTTCTCTGCAATTTCAGGAGCGTCAAGTAGAAAAAGTGTACCATGCCTTAATTCACGGTCAACCGGCATGGAAAACCTACAGAGAAGAGGTGAAATTACTGCCGGACGGAGATTCCCAGCACAGAACAGTGCCTAACAAACGTATGGGGAAATATTCCGTTACCGATTTTACGGTTTTAGCTCGATGTTCCCCCTACACATGGATAGAAGCCCGTCCCCTAACGGGAAGAACTCATCAAATCAGAGCTCATTTGTGGGCAAACAAATTAAGTATTGTGTGTGATCCTCTCTACGGCGGAAACACAAAACCCCTCCGTCTTTCGGAAATAAAACGTTCCTGGAGGGGAGATCCCTTTGAAGAAAAGCCTCTTTTATCCCGGTTAGCTCTTCATGCTTATGCAATCACCATAACACATCCTGTTTCCCAAGAGAGAATTACTTTTACGGCTCCTTATCCTAAAGATTTGGAATCTGTCAGAAAGCAATTTTCCAAAATATACGGTACTGATCCGCTGGCTCCCCAAGAATCTCCTGCATTGTAATTGACCAAGATGAAATACATGGTAAATTCCAAAGTCATACTAAGTGTTTTGTTCTTTGTTTTTGGAGTTTCGGCCTTTTTACCGGCTCAACAGGCAAAAAGTTTGCCGAATTTCCAGCTGTTTATTACTCCCTCCTTGGGATATCGGGGAGGAAACATGGGGGAATACGTTTTTACTCAAGACGGGACTGGGACATCTACATCAAAAGCCCCTGAAGGTTATAAACAATTAAGTCTTATCGATTGGAAGGTGAACAGTATTCCCGTGGCAGGTTTATCTGCAAAAATCAGATACAAAAGATTTTTCTTACAGGCAGATGTGGATATCGGATTGCCTTACAAGTGCGGCGTTATGGAAGATTACGACTGGATCAGCTCGGCGGGTTATCAAACCCATTTTTCTCATCACAACAACAGTGTTACAGACTTTTACGAATTAAGTACTTCTTTAGGTTGGCTTTTTACCTTTTTAGATAACAGCCTGGAAGTTGCACCTTTTGTGGGATTTGCCTGGAACAACTTAGCTTTTCTTGCCCGAGACGGCTACATACAATATGCCTCTTCCGCTAACGGTACAATCGAGCCATGGAAACCGGAAATTCCCAAAGTGTATATGCAAGGTAAATTGGTAACATATCAGCAGGAACTGTACGCTTTGGATATAGGTTCCAATATCACTTTTCACGGAACAGACACTCTTTCTTTTAGCTTGGATTTCGCTGTACAGCCCATTTTTGTTTTGTACGCTTTTGACACTCATTTTGCCCGGGAGCAGGATTTTCTTGATATCGTCACTTTTACTGCAAAAATAAAAACAGCTTTGACTTTGCTATATAATTTTACAGATAGTTGCGGTCTAGCCCTTTCTTTGGAAGGTTCTTTTTTACCCCTTTCTTACGGAAGCAGTTTTACAAAACTTTCAAGTGAACCTGAATTTATCCCCTCCGGGGCAGAGGGAGGGGCAAGTCACTGGTTCTTAGGATTTAATATCGGCTTCCGGTTTAATCTATTCCGTTAGCTTTCGGGCTTCCAAGTAAAACCGTTTTTCACTGGCTTCTCCCATGGAAAAGGTTTTTCTGGGCAACGGTCCCTTTGCGACAATGGTAGAAAAAAAACTGTCCTTTGCAATAGGAGGCATAAGGATGGCAATATTTCCTTCCTCTGCTCCCAACCGGAACACTTCTTCACTACCGTGAATATAATCTATTTCAGTCTCCCCGTTACAACAAGCCATATAGGCATCCAAAACCGGCTGCAAATAGCTGATACAAAGACCTTTGCAGGCAACATCAAACAAAAAGTATTTTTCTTTTTTGTCCTTGCTATCCCGATAGACAAAACCTATGGCACTAACGGAGTTTTTGACTTTTTTTTCTAAA
>JAHLFV010000084.1 GCA_018883625.1 Candidatus Treponema excrementipullorum | reverse complement strand
GTACGTAATTACTCATTATAGTGTGTCTCCACATTTACGGCAGACGCGAATTTTTTTGTCGCCGTCGAGTTTATATCCGATTCTAGTAGGACCGCATTTTTTACATACGATTGCTACATTAGAAATATGAAGAGGTGCTTCAACCTCAGCGATTCCGCCGTGATCTTGAGCATTCTTCTTTTTCATTGCTTTCTTAACAATATTACAACCGGAAACAATTACTCTGTCCTTATCTCTAAGAACACGAACAACTGCTCCTCGCTTGCCCTTATCTTTTCCAGCAATAATCTCTACCATATCGTCCTTACGGATTTTGAATTTCTTTTCCATACTTTCCAATACTCCTTACAGAACTTCTGGGGCCAATGATACGATTTTCATGTAATCCATATCACGAAGCTCACGAGCTACAGGGCCAAAAATACGCTTACCTTTAGGATTCTTATTTGCATCGATAATAACGCAAGCGTTGTCATCAAAACGAATATAAGTTCCGTCAGGACGGCGATATTCCTTTGAAATACGCACAATAACGGCTTTTTCAACGGATCCCTTCTTGATTGTTGATGTAGGGATAGCATCTTTAACTGCTACAACAATAACATCACCAATGCTTGCATACCGACGATGTGAACCGCCAATAACCTTAATACACTGAACGAGCTTGGCACCGGAGTTATCTGCAACGTTCAAATTTGTTTGCATCTGAATCATACATTTCCTCCAATATTATCTTGCCCGTTCAATGATTTCGGCAAGTCGCCAGCATTTTTCTTTGCTGAGCGGACGACATTCTACGATACGCACTTTGTCACCAACGTGAGCATCATTCTTCTCGTCATGAGCCTTACACTTCTTGACGCGGGTAACATACTTCTTATAAAGCCGATGAAGCTTTTTTGTTGAAACGGATACAACGATTGTTTTATCCATCTTATCGCTTGTAACGATACCAACAAATGAACGCTTTGCAGGCTTATTAGTCTGAACAACCTGTTCTTCCACGGGTCAGCTCCTACTTGTTTTCACCGGCAAGTTCTTTCTGCCGGATAAGGGTGTTTAAGCGTGCGATTTCGCGACGCATAACACGCTTCTGCAATGGATTATCTACATGGCCAATTACCATTTGGAATCGAAGATCCATGTATTTCTTCTTCATCTCGTTCCGCTTAACAACTAATTCGGAATAAGACAGTTCTTTTTCTTTCTTTGCCATCTATTTCTCCTCAGTCAATGGTAGGACGGAACGCAATTTTTGTCTTCATTGGCAATTTGCTTCCTGCAAGCTCCATAGCTGCAGTTGCCAATTCCAAATCAACACCGCCGATTTCGAACAAAATCTGACCCGGCTTAATAACAGCTGCCCAAAACTCGGGAGCACCTTTACCTTTTCCCATTCGGGTTTCTGCCGGTTTCTTTGAAATAGGCTTATCTGGGAAAACACGAATCCAAACCTGCCCTCTACGGTTAATTTTACGATTCAAAGCAACACGGGCAGCTTCAATATGACGTGCAGACAACCAAATAGGCTCCATAGCAACAAGGGCGATGTCGCCAAAATCTATGTTGTTTCCTCTGGTTGCATTTCCCTTAATTCTACTTCGCTGTACTTTGCGGTGCATAACTCTTTTAGGTGCAAGTGCCATGACTAACTCCTTGAAGCTTTAGCGCCACGGTCCCCTTTAGGAGCCCGTTCGCCACGTTCAGAACGTTCTTTGCGGTTTTTCTTTACGATCTGTCCAGCATCTTCATTCTGCTCGTGATTGTACATCATGCCGTTATAAACCCATACTTTGATACCGATTTTACCAAATGTTGTATGAGCTTCTGCAAAACCATAATCAATATTTGCACGCAATGTATGAAGAGGTGTTCTACCCTCTTTGTGCTCTTCTGTTCGTGACATTTCAGCACCACCCAGGCGTCCGCTGATACGGATTTTTACACCCTGAGCTCCGCCTTTCATAGCGTTTCCTGAAGCCTGTTTCAATGCTTTTCGGAAAGAACCACGATTAGCCAATTGACGTGCAACGTTCTGTGCAATCAAAGATGCATTAACTTCAGCCCGTTTGATTTCCTTGATTTTGATCTGAACTTTCTTTGTCAGATGCTTTTGGATTTCAACACTGATTTTTTCAATATTTGCACCCTTTGCACCAATAATTACTCCCGGACGTGCAGTATGAATTACGATAGTAACTCTCTGCGGATGGCGGACAATTTCAATCTGAGCAATATCCGCATTTTTACATTCGGGAAGATTATCAATCATCTTTCTGATCTTAAGATCTTCCAGTACGAGATCAGCATATTCGCTAGAATCAGCATACCAGCGTGACTGCCAAGTCTTGTTTACACCAAGCCGCAATCCGATAGGATGTACTTTCTGTCCCATCTTATTCCCCCGCCTTTTCGTCTACTACAACGGTGATATGACACATACGTTTCAGCAACATATCAGCCCGTCCGCGAGCTCTAAACCAAACACGCTTTAATCTCGGACCTTCATCAATTCGAATTTCCTTAACGTAGAGCATATCTTCATCGAGTTTTTTGTTAGCATAGAGTGCATTTGAAATTGCAGATTTCATTGTTCCGCGAATCAATTTAGCACCCTTCTGAGGCATATTCTCGAGGATAGCCATAGCTTCCGAACAGGTCTTTTGTTTAACTACATTTGCTACAGGACGAACCTTAGTAGGAGATGCAATTAAAAACTTTGTAACGGCTCTATATCCAGTTTGTGTTTTTTCAGCCATCATATCCACCTATTTCCCAGCTTTCTTATCTGAACCGGCATGTCCACGGAATACTCTTGTAGGTGCAAATTCACCTAACTTGTGACCTACAAGGTTTTCTGTTACATAAACAGGTATCCATGACTTACCATTGTATACTGAGATAGTATTTCCTACCATTTCAGGTATAATCGTTGAACAGCGGGAGTAAGTTTTAATCATCTTACGATCCGCAGCCTTATTCATCTCAATAACCTTTTTGTAAAGGCTCTTTTCAATAAAAGGCCCTTTCTTAACAGATCTTGACACGGTTATCTCCTATCCTGCTACTTCTTCCGGCGTGAAACAATAAAATTGTTTGACACCTTCCGCTTGTTGCGGGTTTTGTATCCACGACAAGGCTGCCCCCAAGGAGTAACAGGGTTACGTCCTTTACCGGCACCTTCACCACCACCAAGCGGATGATCAACAGGGTTCATAGCCATACCGCGAACGGTAGGTCTAACACCACGCCATCTGTTTCGTCCCGCTTTACCAAGCTGTGTATTCATGCGGTCTTCGTTACCAACTACACCGATAGTTGCATAGCATTTACCATGCACACGGCGCATTTCACTTGAAGGAAGACGGATTGTCACATAATCACCTTCTTTAGCAGCAACAAGAGCACTGGCTCCTGCTGAACGAACTAACTGCCCACCGCGACCCAAGGTCAACTCGATGTTGTGAACTGTAAATCCGACTGGAATGGCCTCCAAAGGCAATGCATTACCGACTACAGGAGTTGCATCAGGACCGGAAACAATCTTCTGTCCTACTTCAAGTCCTTTAGGAGCGATAATATACCGTTTTTCTCCATCCGCATAAAAAATCAAAGCGATATTTGCACTTCTATTCGGATCATATTCAATAGTTTTTACTGTTCCGGGAATTCCATGCTTATCGCGTCTGAAATCAATTTCACGAAACTTGCGCTTATGACCGCCACCTTGATGACGTACAGAAATACGTCCGCCGGCACCACGTCCTCCGCGCGCACTTCGACCACGGGTCAAGCTTTTCTCAGGCTTATCAGTGGTCAATTCGTCTCTCCGCAAGTCAATTCGAGTTCGAGTACCTGCGGTTATCGGCTTATATACTTTAAGAGCCATAGTTATTGGTTCCCCTTAATTTCATGAGGCCGAGGGCTTAAACGCCTTCGAAAACCTTAATTGTTTCGCCAGGTTCAAGCTTGACGATGGCCTTTTTCCAGTTGGAGGTTTTGCCTGCTCTATAGCGAACACGCTTATTTTTACCACCAACATTCATTACAGTGCAGTCTGCAACCTTAACATTGAACAACTTTCTTACAGCTTCCTTGATCTGTGTTTTGTTTGCAGCAAGGTTTACTTTGAAAACATATTTGTTTTCATCTCTTAAAGCTGTTGCTTTTTCAGACAACACAGGCTCGATAAGGATATCTTCATATACCATTATTCAGCCTCCTCAGCATAAAAACCTGAAAGGTTTTTAACAGCAGACTCTAATACGATTACTCTTCTTCCATAGAAAAGGTCATGTGCTCTAAGTCTGTTATAAGAAAGGAAAGAAACTGTCGGCAAATTTCTACCAGCCTGTTTGATTTTTGCATCATCATCTTTCAAAACGATAACAGTGCGTCCATCTACAGGGAAATTCTTTAAGATAGAAGCTAAATCCTTTGTCTTTCCACTTTCAACTGTAAAATCCTCAACTACAGTTAAAGTATCATTCTGAGCCTTCATGCTCAAAATTGACTTCATAGCCAAGCGTTTAACTTTCTTTGGCAATGTAAAACTGAAGTCCCGAGGTTTGGGTCCAAAAATAACCCCACCGCCTCTTGTTAGAGGAGATTTTTTATCACCGCGACGAGCACGTCCTGTACCCTTCTGTTTGTAAGGCTTTGCATTGCTGCCGTGTACTTCAGAACGGTCTTTTGTACAAGCTGTACCAACGCGTTTGTTTGCTAACTCGTTATTGATGGCATAATAGATAACGTCTTCGTTAACCGGAAGGCCGAACACCTTATCATCAAGAGTAATAGTCCTAAGCTCTTTACCATCGACTGAATAGACTTTCTTTTCCATCGTCTTCCTCTGCCGTTATTTTTTTACCGCGGACTTGATGATCAGCGTACAGTCTCTATTCCCGGGAACAGACCCGCGAACCATTATAACCTTTAATTCAGGATCAACTTTTACTACTTTCAAATTCTGAACGGTAACTTTTTCTGCACCCATACGACCGGGCATCTTTACGTTTTTAAAGCTACGTCCGGGAGAAGTACACTGTCCTGTAGAACCTGGTTCTCTATGGAATTTTGAACCATGGGTTGCACGTCCACCGTGGAAACCCCATCTCTTCATTACACCCTGAAAACCCTTACCTTTAGAGGTAGCGGTAACATCTACATATGCGGTATTTTCAAATAATTCTATACCGACTTCTTCACCCACTGCTTTTTCAACTTCAAAGTCACGAAATTCTTTTAAGTGACGTTTAGGGGTGATTCCTTCCGGAAACTGACCGGCATAAGGCTTTGTTACGTTCTTGCTTTTAAGCTCGCCAAGACCAAGTACAACAGCTTCATACCCGAAGTTTTCCTTTGTCTTATGGGCTACGACTACGTTAGGGTCGACGCGGATCACAGTAACCGGTGTAAGGTTACCGTTTTCATCGAACACCTGAGTCATTCCCACTTTTGTTGCAATCAGACCTTTCATTCTGATATCTCCTTAATTTGAAGAAATTACTTTCTTCGATACTTAATCAGCCGCCATTCCCTGACCCGGGGAACCGTACTGTCTTTAGCAGGCAATCAACGATTTACTGCTTAATTTCAACATCAACACCTGCCGGCAGTTCCAACTTCATTAAAGAATCCATCACATCTGCTGATGGCTCAATAATATCAATAAGTCTTTTATGTGTACGCATTTCAAACTGCTCACGTGACTTTTTGTTAACGTGAGGAGAACGCAATACAGTAACCTTATTGATTCTTGTAGGCAGCGGAATAGGTCCTGAAACCTTTGCTCCGGCCTGCTGAACTGTCTGCACGATGGCTTTTGCACTCTGATCGATTAGACCTACATCAAAAGCTCTTAGTCTAACACGAATCTTATCGGTAGCCATTTTTCCTCCTGGGAAGATAGAAACTGCCTAACCCCATGGTCAGGCAGCCGTATTCCAAACAATTTATCCAAGAATGTCTGTTACCTGACCGGAAGCAATTGTGCGTCCACCTTCACGGATAGCAAACTTCAAACCTTTATCCATAGCAACAGGATGAATCAATTCACCGATGATTTTTGTATTGTCACCGGGTTTAACCATATCTGTACCTTCAGGAAGAGTAATTGTTCCTGTGATATCAGTTGTTCTGAAGTAGAACTGAGGACGATATCCTGAGAAGAATGGGCTGTGACGTCCACCTTCTTCCTTTGAAAGAACGTAAATCTGTCCTTCAAATTTTGAATGAGGGTTAATTGAACCTGGCTTTGCAAGAACCTGACCGCGTTCTACAGCCTTCTTGTCGATACCGCGGAGCAACAAACCAACGTTGTCACCTGCTTCACCCTGATCCAACAATTTGTTGAACATTTCAATACCGGTAATAACAGTTTTCTGTGTGGGTTTGATACCAACGATTTCAACTTCGTCGTTCAATTTTACAATACCGCGTTCGATACGTCCTGTAACAACAGTACCACGTCCGGAAATTGTGAAAACGTCTTCGATAGGCATCAAGAAAGGCTTGTCTGAATCACGTTCGGGATCTTCGAAATATGTATCCATAACCTGGAGCAATTCATCGATACAAGCTGTACTAGCAGGATCTGAGTCTTCTGTCAAAGCTTTGAATGCAGAACCTTTAACGATAGGTGTGTCTGCAGGATATTTATACTCAGCGAGAACATCCCTGATTTCTTCTTCTACCAACTCAATCATTTCATCATCATCAACAAGGTCAACTTTGTTCAAGAAAACGATAATCTTAGGTACACCTACCTGGCGAGCCAACAAGATGTGTTCACGAGTCTGAGGCATAACAGAGTCTGGAGCAGAAACAACAAGAATAGCACCGTCCATCTGGGCAGCACCGGTAATCATGTTTTTGATATAGTCTGCGTGGCCGGGACAGTCGATGTGTGCATAGTGACGTTTGTCTGACTGATACTCAAGGTGACGAGTATTGATTGTAATACCACGTTCTTTCTCTTCTGGTGCGTTGTCAATTTCATCATACCGCAAAGCTTTGTCGCCGAATTTTTTAGCACAATGCTGGGTAATAGCAGCAGAAAGAGTTGTCTTACCATGGTCAACGTGACCGATGGTTCCTACGTTCATGTGGGGTTTGGTTCTTTCGAACTTTTCCTTTGCCATGTAATCCTCCTATACCAAATATTAGGTATAAAAACTAAAATAAATTGTTTGCAATATTGTAAAGAACTTTCTAGTAAGTTCCTTTGCACTAATTAAAGAGGATTTTGATACGGTGATTTCATCTAGGAAGGTTTACACAGCCCATCTCTTTCGAGCTGTTTGGCCGGACCACCTATCACCACCAAAATCTCTTTGATGACTGGTTTGGTACGCTGAGCCAGAGCAGTTACCCGCTCTCTTAACCCTTTCTTGTACCAACTAAGTTTATCAACGATAATCTCCCACAAGGAAGGGCCGCGAACATCCTGTTACTCCCATTACAGCAAGTAACTTTACGGTTTCGCCAGATATTTAATCTGTTTATTATCTCAAAGACCCGAGAGATTTCTCTCTAAACCTACTACTCCTTCGAGTAGTCCTCTACTTATAACATTTAGTTGAAAAATATGCAATACCTTACGTTATTTTTTATATCGATGTATAAAGTATTTTAATAATTTTTATTGCAACTAGAGTATTTTGATATATAATCGTTGTGAGGAGTTTATCATGAAACGATTACTTGATTGTACTTCTTCTGACTTTGCAAAAATGTCTAAAGACGAACTACTATATTCCATCGCAGCTTCAGAAGGACGTGTTTTATTATGTGAATCTATTGGAGCCGTACAACCCATGCTGGGTGACATCACAAATGCAGAATTTACTGCATCTATGGGAGCTGACATTCTTTTATTGAACATGTTTGATGTTGATAAACCTGTAATTAACGGTTTACCGAAAACTGAACCACAAAAAGTTATTTCCAAAATAAAAGAACTTACAGGAAGACCTGTAGGAATCAATCTGGAACCGGTACAAAATATCCTTCCTCAAGATAAGGACAGCCAATGGTCTATGACCAAGGGAAGAAAGGCAACATTGGAAAATGCCCAAAAGGCATCTGATATGGGTGTAGATATGATATTACTTACCGGAAACCCCGGTGTTGAAGTAACAAATCAAGAAATTCTCCACACCTTACAGATATACAAAAAAGAGCTAGGAGACAAAGTTATTTTGGCCGCAGGGAAAATGCATGCTTCAGGAATTTTAACAGAAGCTGCAGAAAATATTATTACTGTTGATGATATAGAACAATTTAAAAATGCAGGAGCAGATGTTATTCTTTTACCTGCTCCGGGTACTGTACCGGGCATTACTATGGAATACGTAAAAACCTTGGTTACTCACAGTCATGCTTTAGGTTGTCTTACCATAACGGCAATAGGAACATCCCAAGAAGGAGCAGATACGGAAACAATTCGTAATATAGCCCTCATGTGCAAAATGACAGGAACAGATATGCATCACTTAGGTGATGCAGGATATATTGGCATGTCTCTACCGGAAAATATTCAAACCTATTCTTTGGCAATACGTGGCCGTCGTCATACATACCATAGAATGGCATCTTCAATCAACAGATAAAACGTGATATTTGGCTTGGAACGTTACCGGATAATTCTGAACAAACGATAGTTCTTAAAGCTTTCACCGGTATCCATATAACAGTCAGACACAAAAAAAACCGCACCAAACGTGCGGTTTTTTTTAGGACTACCAACGATAGTGTGCAAAAGCCTTGTTTGCCTCTGCCATCTTATGGGTATCTTCCTTTTTCTTATAAGCAGTACCGGTGTTGTTGTAAGCATCTAACAATTCATTTGCCAAACATTCACCCATACCGTGACCGCTCTTTGAACGAGCAGCATTGATAATCCAACGCATTGCCAATGCTTCTCTACGAGTTTCACGAATTTCAATAGGTACTTGATATGTTGCACCACCTACGCGACGAGATTTGACCTCAACCATAGGTTTAATGTTATCAAGAGCCTTCAAGAAAACTTCTAAAGGTTCTTTATCAGTTTTTGATTTTAACAAATCCAATGCTTCATAAACAATTCGTACACAAGTAGCCTTTTTTCCGTCGATCATCATTCGGCAAACGAACTTTGAAATAACAGGACTATTGTACTTTGAATCGGGAGCAACCGGACGGTTTACACTCTTATTTTTTCTTCCCATCTTTTAACTCCTTAAGCCTTTGGACGTTTAGCACCATATTTAGAGCGTCCGCGTTTTCTATCTTCTACACCCAAGGTATCTTTTGCACCACGGATAATATGATAGCGAACACCAGGAAGGTCTTTAACACGACCACCACGAATAAGAACAACGGAGTGTTCCTGCAAGTTATGACCGATACCGGGAATATATGCAGTAACCTCAAATCCATTTCCAAGACGAACACGAGCTACTTTTCGAAGAGCTGAGTTCGGTTTTTTAGGGGTAACAGTCATAACACGGGTACAAACACCACGTTTTTGAGGACAGGACTGAAGCGCGGGAGACTTAGTTCTGTTAGCAACTGTTTTACGTCCCTGACGAATCAATTGATTAATTGTAGGCATTAGCCTTCTCCTATTTTGCGCCGGCAGCACTCCGGCAAAATTTGGCAAACCCTATATAGTCAAACTGTCTAAGACAGTCAACATTTCCACGTACCGCTAAAATTACATTACAGCGGTGGCAGTATATCAAAGAAAGGACCGCAGTGTCAATTCACTGCGGTTAAAACGTTATTCTTCATCAACATCGAAATTGGTTTCAATGTTAAGAGCTTCCTGTTCCCTTTCTAGACGATGACGTTCTATGATTTCATTCATCTGAATGTCTAAGTCAGATGTATTATCATCATACAACTTAATGTTTCTGTAGTTTCGGATACCTGTTCCAGCCGGAATCAAATGTCCGATAGTTACGTTTTCTTTCAAACCGTGGAGATTATCCACAGACCCGGCAATAGCAGCATTCGTCAAAACTCGGGTTGTTTCCTGGAATGATGCTGCTGAAATAAACGAATCTATATTCAAGGCTGATTTTGTAATACCTTGGAACATAGGTCGTGCAATTGCCGGCTTACCACCGTTTTCAAGTACACGCCTATTCTCTTCATGGAACTTGTACTTGTCAACTTGCTGTCCGTAGATAAACTTGGAGTTTCCTACAGATACAATTTCAACTTTCCGCAACATCTGTCGGATAATAACACCGATATGTTTATCATTGATAGTTACACCCTGTGCCCGGTACACTTGCTGAATCTCGTCCATAAGGTAATTCTGCAAAGCGTTTTCACCGAGAATTGCCAAAATATCGTGAGGACTCATTACACCGTCACAAAGTTTTTCTCCGGCTACAACCTCATCACCGTCACGGACAATCAAACGACGTCCCATGGGAACTTGATGCTCGTACTCTTTACCGTACACATCTTTAACAGAAATCAACCGCTTACCTTTAGCAATACCTTTGAAGTGAACAACTCCGGTAATTTGTGCCAATACGGCAGGGGTTTTCGGCTTACGGGCTTCAAATAACTCTGAAACACGGGGCAAACCACCGGTAATATCGTTTGTTTTTGTAGCTTCTTTGGGGCTCTTTGCAATAATTGTTCCCTTTGTAATGGGAGTATTGTCATCAACAAGCAAAATTGCACCGGCCGGCAAATAATAACTTCCCAACTCGCTACCGTTTTCATCAGAAATACCGATACGAGGCTGTTTTGTATCCAAGTGTGTACCACTGATGGTTTTCTCGGTTTTACCTAATTCGGAAATTTCCTCATCCAAAGTAGAACCGGGAATAATGTCGTAATAGTGAACATATCCAGAACATTCGGCAATAATAGGATCTGAGTACAGATCAACTGTTGCCAATGTCTGATTTGCAGGAACAAAGTCACCCTCATGAACCATTACAGTTGAACCGTTTTGGATCTCGATTTTTTGTTCGCTACTTACCAAGTACAGAACCTTATCCTGAACGACAATACGAGCCACATCGGGAGCCGTAATTTGTGTTCCCTGACGCTCAATAAGCAAAGTATCCTTGGAAACTCTGGCTCCGTTTTCTACCTTCAGAACATCGCCTTCAGCTATATCAAATCGCTCTATTACTTTTGCAACATAGATAAAACCTTTTCGTGTAAAGAGCCAATCACCGTTTGCCATTTCAACCCAAGCTCTGGCTTCAACTCTTTCTACCAAAGCGGGATATTTCAATACAATGCGGTTATCTTCACTGCTCTTGGAAGCAACACCACCAACGTGGAACGTACGCATGGTCAACTGTGTACCTGGCTGACCGATGGACTGTGCAGCGATGATACCTACGGCTTCACCGATTTCTACGATTTTATTTCTGGCCAAGTTCCGTCCGTAACACTTACAACAGACACCCAAGCGACTTTCACAAGTCAATACGGTTCTTACCTTTACTTTTTCTACACCAGCCTGATCGATTTTCTTTGCCAGTTCATCGGTAATGTATTCGTTTACATCACAAAGCAATTCGTGAGTAATGGGGTGCAGAACCCGTTCCAATGTGTAACGACCGGCAATTCTGCTTTCCAAAGACTTGATAACCTCATCGCCCTCTTTAACAGCAGAATATTCAACGCCGTTGATGGTACCGCAGTCTTCTTCATTAACAACTACATCCTGAGCAATATCAACAAGACGACGAGTCAAATAACCGGCGTTTGCAGTCTTAAGAGCCGTATCGGAAAGACCTTTTCGGGCACCGTTTGTTGAGATAAAGAACTCGATAACAGACAAACCTTCCTTAAAGTTTGAACGAATAGGAAGCTCAATAATATCTCCGTTAGGTTTAGCCATCAAACCACGCATAGCAGCAAGCTGACGAATCTGGTTTCGGCTACCACGGGCACCGGAGTCGGACATCATGTAAATGGTATTAAATCCATCTTTGTCCTTTTCCATGTGCTTCATCATGATATTTGTAAGCTCTTCGTTTGTCTTAGCCCAAATGTTACAAATTCGGTTATAACGCTCATCCTGAGTAATAATACCGTCATCGCACTGCTTTTCGATTTTTTCTACTTCTTTGTTGGCTGTGCTAACCATTTCTGCTTTTTCTTCAGGAATAAGGATATCATCCATAGAAATAGTTGCACCGAAGAAAGTAGCATATTTGTAACCGACAGCTTTGATAGCGTCCAACATCTGAACGGTCAACCAAGCACCTTTGTCTCGGTATACACGCTCAATAAGCTCTTTCAGTTTTTTATCACCCAACAATTCGTTAACAAACTCTACTTCGTCAGGCATTTCTTCATTAAACTTTAAGCGACCGGCTGTTGTAGAAATAACTTTTCCATTGTAAGGAGCTTTTCTAACGGGAACTTTAATTTCTGACTGCCACTCAATACTACCTACCTCTGCAGCCATAAAAACTTCTTCTTCTGAAGAAAAAGTCTTTCCTGTACCTTTTCCGGTAGGCTTTATTTTTGTCAAATAGTAAATTCCCAATACCATATCCTGAGAAGGATATACAATTGTTTGACCGTTAGCCGGGTCCAGCAAGTTGCGTGCAGAGAGCATCAAAGTCCAACATTCCATCTGAGCAGCCTGTGTCAAAGGAACATGAACAGCCATCTGGTCACCGTCAAAGTCAGCGTTAAAGGCGTGACAAACAAGAGGATGTAGTTTAATAGCTTTACCTTCTACCAAAACAGGCTCAAAAGCCTGAATACCCAATCGGTGCAAGGTAGGTGCACGGTTCAACAAAACGGGATGTTCCCGAACAACTTCATCCAAAATATTAAATACTTCGGGAGCTTCCTGCTCTACCAACATTTTAGCTTTTTTTACGTTGTAAACAATTTTTTTATCCTGAAGCTTTCTCATGATAAAAGGTTTGAACAACTCCAAGGCCATTTTTGTAGGCAAACCACACTGCCAAAGCTTTAATTCAGGACCTACAACGATAACGGAACGACCGGAGTAGTCAACGCGCTTACCCAACAAATTCTGACGGAAACGACCTTGTTTTCCCTTTAACATATCGGAAATTGACTTTAACGGTCTGTTAGAGGCACCTTTAACAACACGCTTTCTCTTTGAGTTGTCAAACAAGGCATCGACAGCTTCCTGCAACATTCGTTTTTCGTTTCTGATGATAATATCGGGAGCGGAAAGCTGCATCAATCTCTTTAAACGATTGTTTCTGTTGATTACACGACGATACAAATCATTTAAGTCAGATGTTGCAAAACGTCCTCCGTCCAACTGTACCATAGGACGCAAATCAGGCGGAATAACGGGAATAACATCCAAAATCATCCAAGAACACTTATTACCGGAAGATCTGAAGTTTTCTACAATTTCAATTCGTTTTAAGAGACGCTTATCGCTTTTTGCACCTTTCTCTTCCATTTTGAGGCGCAATTCTGCAGCCAACTCATCCAAGTTAAGGTTTTCTAACAATGTTTTAATTGCTTCAGCACCCATACCGGCAGAGAAAGAACCGCCATAGCGTTCCTGAGCTTCCATGTACTCATCTTCTGTCAGAAGCTGCATTTTCTTCAAGTCCGTATCACCGGCATCAATAACAATGTATTTTTCGTAATACAGAACAGCCTTCAATGCGTTTACCTGCAAGTCTAACAAAAGACCCATTCTTGACGGCACAGAGCGATAATACCAAATATGGGAAACGGGAGCGGCTAACTCGATGTGTCCCATACGCTCACGGCGGACTTTGAAGTGGGTAACTTCAACACCACAGCGATCACAAACAACACCCTTGTATCGTATTGATTTAAATTTACCGCAAAAACATTCCCACTCTTTTGTGGTACCGAAAATTCGTTCACAAAAAAGACCTTCTTTTTCCGGACGAAGAGTACGGTAATTTATGGTTTCCGGTTTTTTAACTTCACCGTAAGACCACGAACGGATGGCTTCCGGAGAAGCCAGTTTTATCATCAAACTATCAAAATCTTGAATATCCCGCATTCTTTTCTCCTATTAGAAATCAGAGCTTGTCTTTTTAATGAGCTCATCGTCTCTTTCTGTAAGAGGTATCTGCTTACCCTTTGCGTCATAAATCGTAAAATCTAAAGCCAAGCCTCGCAACTCTTGTACAAGTACGTTGAAAGACTCTGGTACACCGGCAGCAGTAGAAGGCTCGCCCTTTACGATAGATTCATATATCTTTGAACGACCATTCATGTCGTCTGACTTAATTGTAAGCAATTCCTGAAGTGTATTGGCAGCACCGTAAGCTTCCAGAGCCCATACCTCCATTTCTCCCAATCGCTGACCACCAAACTGGGCTTTACCTCCCAAGGGTTGCTGGGTAACCAGTGAATAAGGACCGGTAGAACGAGCGTGCATTTTTTCATCAACGAGGTGATGAAGTTTCATAAAGTAGATAACACCTACAAACACCTCATTCTTGAAAGGTTCTCCGGTACGTCCATCCCGAAGAACAGCCTTTGAATTGGCATTAAAACCTGCCTCTACAAGTTTAGCAGCGATCTGTTCATTTGTAGGAGACTGGAAAACAGGAGCCTCATACCATTCGTTCAGGAATTTACCGGCCAGTCCTAATTCTGATTCCATGATCTGACCGATATTCATTCGGGAAGGAACACCTAACGGATTCAAACAAATATCTAGCGGTGTACCGTCTTCTAAATAAGGCATGTCTTCTACAGGCAAAATTCGGGCAACAATACCTTTGTTTCCGTGACGACCAGCCATCTTGTCTCCCTCTCGGAGCTTACGTTTGATGGCGATAAGAACTTTAACCACTTCATCAACACCGGGATTAAGGTCATCACCTTCCGTGCGGCGGAGGCGCTGAACATCGATAATTGTTCCTTCTACACCGTGGGGAACTCGCAAAGAACTGTCCCGAACCTCTTTGGCCTTTTCACCAAAGATAGAATTCAAAAGCTTAAACTCTGGAGTTGTCTCTGTTTCGCTTTTGGGTGTGGTTTTACCAACCAAAATATCTCCGGAACGAACTTTTGCACCAACCCGGATGATACCTTCAACATCCAAGTTATCCAAATTCTTTTCACTGGTGTTAGGAATATCTCTGGTTATTTTTTCAGGACCAAGTTTTGTTTCCCGAATTTCTGTTGTAAATTCCTTGATATGTATTGAAGTGAACATATCGTCCTTAACAACACGCTGAGAAATCAAAATAGCGTCCTCATAGTTGTATCCGTTCCAAGGAACGAATCCAACAAGAATATTTCTACCCAAGGCCAGTTCACCGTTAAAGGTTGCAGGACCGTCTGCAAGCACGGTACCGAATTCTACTTTTTGACCAACCTCTACTACCGGTCTTTGGTGATAACAAGTATCTTGGTTTGTTCTCTGGTATTTGAGCAAGTTATAACTGTCAAACTCATCGGCAGAAGATGCCCCATCTGGACGAACACGAATCTCCTCTGATGTAACGTAAACAACTTCACCGGCCCGTCTTGCTTTAATCAATACACCGGAATCATACGCACACTTTCCTTCCATACCGGTTCCAACGTGAGGTGGTTCAGGGAATAACAAAGGAACTGCCTGACGCTGCATGTTTGAACCCATCAATGCACGGTTAGCGTCGTCGTGCTCCAAGAAGGGAACAAGAGCAGCAGAAACAGAAATAATCTGTTTCGGTGAAACGTCCATATACTGGATATCTGCCGGAGAACGGGTGGTATAGTCACCCTGATGACGACAAGAAAGCTGATCTGTAGAGAAGGTTCCGTCTTCATTCAAATTAACGGCAGCTTGTCCGATGTAATACCGGTCTTCATCCATAGCAGACAAATAATCTACCTGAGTTGTTGCCTTACCGTTTTCAATTCTGCGATAAGGAGCTTCCAAGAAACCATACTCGTTTACGCGGGTATAAATTGCCAATGAAACGATCAAACCGATATTCGGACCTTCTGGAGTTTCAATAGGACACATACGTCCGTAGTGAGTATAGTGAACGTCACGCACTTCGATACCAGCTCTGTCTCTGGAAAGACCACCGGGACCTAAAGCATTTAGACGTCTTTTGTGAGTCAACTCAGCCAAGGGATTTACCTGATCCATGAACTGGGACAACTGACTAGAACCAAAGAATTCCTTAATGGAAGCAACAATCGGTTTGATTGAAATCAAATCCTGAGGCTTCATCGTTTCGGTTTCTTTTTGCCCCATTCGTTCTTTGGCGATGCGTTCCATGCGAGAGAAAGCTGTTTTAAGCTGTGTTGTCATCAACTCACCTACAGAACGGACACGACGGTTACCCAAGTGGTCAATATCGTCACACTTTGCATCTCCGGCATATACCTTAATGAGATATTTCATCGTGGAGATAATATCTTCCTTAACCAAAGTGTGATCTTCATACTCTACATCATAGTCAAATTTTTTGTTTAACTTATAACGACCGACTCTTCCCAAATCATAACGACGGAGAGAGAAGAACATAGACATCAAATCTTTTTCTGCACTCTCCACAGTGATAGGCTCCCCGGGAAGAAGAACTGAGTATACGGCAGACAAAGCATCTTCCCGTGTCGGTTCATCTGATTCAAAACCTTCTTTTGCGAACCTGATTTCTTCCCGTTCAAAACAGTTGATAATCATCTGAGAACTCAAGGATTTATCATCATCGTTTTTGGGTTCACCAAAACGAATAACGGTTAAGTCCTTAATATTGTGAAGAATCAAATCATCTAAGTTATGAAGATGGAGTTTTTCGCCGGCACGAAACAGTTTTTTCTGTTCACCACTTTCGGGATCTGTAACATATACAGCCTCAGCAAGAACCCTGTTTACCAAAGATTCCCGAGACTCTTCTGTGTCTTCCAATGTTACTTGTTCCGTATCGTAAAAACAACGGATAATTTCTTCTCTGGAAGAATATCCCAAAGCACGCAGGAAAATCGTTCCCAAAATACGTTTTTTTCTGTCAATTTTTGCGTAAATAAGTTCTTTTTTGGAATCGATTTCAAATTCCAGCCAACTTCCCTTATAGGGAATAATGCGGCTGGAATAAACGCCCTTCTCATTGCTGAAAATAACACCGGGAGAACGATGTATCTGTGATACAACGACACGCTCGGCACCGTTAATGATAAATGTTCCCCGATCAGTCATCAAGGGAATATCACCCATGTATATATCTTTTTGGCGGATCTCTCCGGTACTCTGAAAGTTCAAGTTGATTCGGGCTTTTAACGGAACAGAGTAGGTCAATCCTTTTTGCTTGCATTCCAGTTCAGAAAATTTTATATTATCTACGTCAAGTTCGTAATAATCGTATTCTAGGGACATATCCCCGTTTGGACTCTCTATAGGAAATGTGGAAGAAAAAACTTCTTGGAGTCCTTGCTCTGCGAGCGCTTCATGTTTATCCAGTTTTTCTCTCTGCAAAAAACTTTCATATGAAGAAAGCTGAATATCAATAAGATTAGGCAATTCCATGAAATTCTGGATATTTTTACCAATGTACTGACGGTTGATCGTCCGGCTCTTTGCGAACATCAAATCCCCCTTGACTGATGTGACTTCATAACAAATGTAGCTACCGCGAATATGACAATTCCGGTAGCATTTCAACAAACTGAGAATTCAGATTCATTAATTTTTGTGGCCATGCCAGTAAACGGCACGGCCACCAGCAGTATGTCTGCATTATGCAATTTTAACAACGCCGCCTGCTGCTTCGATTTCTTTCTTAATTTTTTCTGCTTCTTCCTTAGAAACAGCTTCTTTAAGAACTTTGGGAGCACCTTCAACCAAGTCTTTTGCTTCTTTCAAACCAAGACCTGTCAATGCTCTAACAGCCTTGATAACAGCGATCTTCTGATCTCCTGCACTTTCAAGAGAAACATTGAATTCTGTCTGTTCTTCAGCTGCAGGAGCTGCACCAGCTGCTGCACCGGCTACCATAACGGGAGCTGCGGCTGTAACACCGAATTTTTCTTCCATAGCTTTTACAAGCTCAGATGCTTCCAATACAGTCATTGAAGCAATAGCGTCTAAAATTTGTTCTGTAGTAAGAGCTGCCATATTATCTTCTCCTTAACCTAGGCATTATGTATACACAGACA
>JAHLFV010000083.1 GCA_018883625.1 Candidatus Treponema excrementipullorum | reverse complement strand
TGTTCGTCACTAATCATCGAGGGGCGTATCTCTGGGCAGAACGATGATTTACGTACTGATAGTAAAATTTATAAGTAAAACAGTACGTTAATATTGCAATGGTACAAAAACTTAGCAGGGCAATATTTGCGAAGTCTACAAAGCAACGGAAGTATACCCATCTCCGCACAAGTCAAAATTACAAATAAATATTACATAAGATTTTTTCAGTTGGTCATAAGGATTTCCCCGTAACAGTGAGTCTACATCTATTGCAGAATGGTAATACCGCATTCGTTTTACCAAATTGAGTTTGTTAGTCGTCTGCATTTCAATGTTATAGATTTCATCATCGCCTTCCAAATACACATCCATACGGATGCCTTTTGTTTGTGGGAAAAGGTTTACTTCCTTCTGTGCCTCTAGGTAGATTACTTTTGTAATTTTTATTCCCATCAGCATTTCAAGAAAGAGTTTGCAAAAGTCTTCATCTTTCATAATTTGACTAAACAGATAATCATCGGTTAGTGTTAGGTCTTTCCTTACGTACTGATAAGCAAAATTTTTCGAGTTCAACAGTACGTTCAAATATTGCGGGGTACGAAAGGAGGTAGAGCAATATTTGTTCTTGTACTTAAGTTTCCTCGGTTGCACTTCGGGAGGTCATTTATTCCTTGAAAGGACAAGGTATTTCATTAAAGTGTTTTTGGTATCAATTCAAATGAGGCTACCATAATAGAAAATACTTGTCAGATGCCAAGAAAACAATTATACTGAATTTAAATTCACTGAAAAAATTTTCAGTGAATTTAAATTCAGTAATATAGATTGGTCGTTTATTCCATGAACACTTTTATTATAAGGTAAAAATACGGATAATATTATTTATGTATTATGAACATTTTTAGATATAATTTTTTTATATAAAAATCACGATATTGATAAAGATATGCCAATATGTTATCATGAGGGATCTAGGGGTTATTAAGAAGTTTTATGGGAAAGATTTACATTCAGTTAGTAGACTTAGTAGCGAATGCATTATGTTCTCTTCTAGAACAGAACCGAAGTGGAAAAATCTCTTTTCAAAAAATTGATGAATACGGGGCAAAGGTTGTCGAAATTTTCTCTGAAAATCAAGGAACTAAGGCTTATCTTGTTATGTCTCGTGAGGATCAAGACGCATTGTTTGACGATTATTCTGATTTTTTTATGCTTTACGAAGACCCCAACGGTGAAAAAGGCATCCAGTTGAAGGACAGTGTTACCGAGGATCAGTTGTGGCAAAGATTTTGTCTTTCTCTATCTTTAGATGTGCTTAAAGTTTTTAAGAATGAGAATTTAAGAGATTTGCTTGTAGCTTGAGTCGGTTGATGATATCGAAAAGTAAGGTTAAGATAATTAAGGATCCTTTGTATGGATATATCAACCTACCATATGAGATTCTGCATGTTGTCGATACACCTGTTTTTCAGCGATTACGGGATATTGTCCAGACTAGTTATACATCATTATATCCATCTGCTGTCCATAGTCGTTTTACTCATTCTTTGGGAGTCTATCATTTAGGAACCTTGGCTTCTAGGTATTTAAGAAGTGATAGTCTACTGAACAGATTTAATTTTGATGTACAAGAGTATTTTTCTGTGTTTGAATATGCGTGTCTTCTCCATGATGTGGGACACGCACCTTTTTCTCATACAGGAGAATTTCTCTTTTTAAAAGACGGAGAAAGAACTTCTTTGCATCAACGTTTGATAGATCTGACGAAGGATAAAATATTAGAGTCGGAAATAAGTAATAACGGATATAAAGCAGCTCCTCATGAACTTACGAGTGCTGTTATCGGTATAGAATCTTTTGGTGAAAAACTTAAAGAAAAGAAGTCATTTTTTGCCCGATGTATAACAGGATACAAGTATACCATAGATTTGGATGAAGAGAAAAAATTCCAAAATTGTTTAATTGAGTTATTAAATTCAAAAATTATAGATGTGGATAAACTTGATTATTTACTTCGAGACACCTACTTTGCCGGTGTGGAAGCCATACAGATAGATTATCAACGTCTTTTATCTAACCTATGTTTTGTATGTACACAAACAAATAGTTCAAGTGAAAGAGAGTCAATAGAAATCGGATTTAACAAAAATGCTATTAGCGTTCTTGAGAATGTAATTTATGCTCATGATTTAGAGCGCAAATGGATTCAGAATCATCCCGCTGTTATTTATGAATCTTATCTGTTGGAAGTTTTGCTAGAACATATACTAAGAGATAAAATTCAAAAAGATAATATAGACTTATCTCTTCTATCAGAAGAAGGTTATGTTATTCCCAATAATGAGAAAATCAGATTGCTAAGTGACTCAACCATTACTCATTATATCAAAACATTAGATAATGATGCATTTGCTGAAGAATATTTAAACCGGCAAATCAGAAAAAAGCCATTGTGGAAATCAGAATCAGAATTTAATGCTATTTTTTTTAATAAAGAACAAGATGTAAAAATAATTACTGAAGAATTAGAAAATTTAGAAAAGTACATAAATACTTCCGGTGGACCTTTTGTAATTAATATGGACAATATAGAAAAATGCAATAAGGAGATTGAGGAACTAAAAGAAAAAAAATCAGGTGATGAAAAAAACAAGTCCTTACTGGCAGCGCGAGAAAAAAACAAAGAGTTGATGGAAATACTTTTAGAATCTGTAGATGATAAAAAAAATAATGAAACCCAAATAGTAATTAAATTTACTAAGCAATTTATCAGTGGATTTTCTAAAAAAGAATTTTCAACATTGAAAATTAAATTTCCATCTTTAGAGGACTCATGTAATTTTGGTGATATAACCTCGTTATTAAAATCTTCGAATTCTGAGGAAAAAAATCTTTTTTATATATATGTTCCAAGTTGGCGAAATAAATCTAGTATTAAAAACATATATGAGAAGTTACTTAATTTTGCACACACTGTAAGGTTAGAAAAAGATAGATCTAAATTTAGCAATTAAATATATTCTTAAGTTTTGTTATTAACATGCAACTACATCTTTTCAACCACCACCCAGTCCCCTGTCATTCCGAAAAATAAAGTACCACGATTTTATTTCTCCGCAGTGTTGCCCTCTAGAAATACGAAAGACAAAGTTTAAAATATTTGCCGAATTTTTTTTAAAACTTGCCGAGTTTTTAAAAAAACTTGCCGAATTTTTACCCAAAACTTGCCGAATTTTTTGGTAATTATTGAGGGGTAAAATTTTGCGGGTAGGACAATGATTTCAAATGTGCAAAACAAGTTGTGTATTGACACCTGGTACCTCTTCATGCACACAAAAAAAGGGCTGTCCGTAATGAAGTACACTTCATATGGACAGCCCCGTTGTTAATCGGATAAGCTCAGATTAGAAAGAAATCTTTGCACCGAAATTCAAAGTACCGATGCCAGCTTCATCAGCAATCAAGTCACCTGATTCATATACAGTGAAGAATGTAGTATTAGATACAAAACCACCAACTTCTACACCAGCTTTTAACTTCAAAGTATCATCTGCTGCTTTGTCATAAGCTGCATTTGCATATCTTACACCAAGCTGAGGTGTAACAGTTCCGGCTGCAACAGGAATTGCATATTTTACACCGTTTGAAACAGCAAACTTGAGTTTTGCGTTTTCAGCGGTGGGAACAATGATTTCACTGTAAGCAGCAGCTGTCAAACCGGGGATGATGTCTCCACTAAAGAATGAAGGAGCAATTATGATTTCTGCATTTTCTGCAATAGGAGCTCCTACAATAACACTTACACCGGGAGATACTTTCTTTGCTTCATCATCATCCAAGAAGTATACACCGGCATTGTCATCAATACCGATTTCTCCCCATCCAAAGAGCAATCCACCGACAACTGTGTAGCTACCCTTATCATTTTTGTCTGAAAGTATATTCTTACCTGCGAAACCGACCTGTGGACGGAGATAGAAGGTGTCGTTCAAAGCCATTTTGTATCCGGCAGATGCTGAGTAACCTAAAGTATTGCCTATGGGAGTTCCGACCTCAACTGAAGAAGTTTTGTAATATTCTTTGTTGAAATTATAACTTACACCGGCTTTAATGCTTAAGTTTTCAACAGGTTTAACTTCACCTTCAAGTGCGAAAGCATAAGCATGGGTATACTGATTATCGATACCATGATAGTCACCGACTTTTGCTACATTTACGTGAACAACTTCACCTCTCTTTTTATAGAAATCCTCTACAGATTTTTTAAGTTCATTTGCAGCTGTTTCACTACCGCGATAAGATGGATTTAGTGCACCCGTATAGATAGCACTAGATGATGCCTGCCATTCAATCTTCCAAATTTCAACGGTTTCATTATAGGAACGAATGTCAGCAGCTACGTTGAACATATCATGGTTATATCCAAGAGTAATACCTTGAGAGAAATTGCCAGGACCTACGTCACTTAACCATTTTCCATTATTATTATCTGCAGATCTGATAGCTGCATCCATCTTTAACTCACCTGTTTTGGTGTTACCAGATGTAATACCTACATAGGCAGGACCAAAATGAATCTTTGCAGTATCTACCACAACGTTCATAGCAGGTAGTGCAATATTTGATGAATTCGTTGCCTTTGCAAAAGTATCACCGTTGGTTTTGATTACCAATTCACCCCAAATACCGTCACCGGTGGTGGATTTTGAACCTTCATTCAATAAGTTCAACTTCAATGTTACATCTGCAGAGTTCTTGAAACCTGTTTTCATAGTGTCAAGATCTACACCCCACTGTACTGAAGCTTCGCCTTTGAATTCGGCAATGTTTACATCTGCTACAGGTTCAGCTGCAAATACTGAGCCTACCAGTGCCAACATAAGGAACACGCTAAGTG
>JAHLFV010000082.1 GCA_018883625.1 Candidatus Treponema excrementipullorum | reverse complement strand
ACAGTTCCTTTTTATACTTCGGCGAGAGAATATCACAACAGAAAAGAAGAATTCGATAAAGCCATAAGTGCCGTTTTGGAAAAAGGGGATTTTATCTTAGGCGGTGCGGAAAAAGAGCTGGAACAGGAAATTGCTTCTTACAGTAAGGCCCGATACGGAGTGGGGGTTGCCAACGGTAGCGATGCCCTTGTTTTGTGTTCCGATGCTTTGGGATATAAAAATGGTGCAGAAGTAATCACTCCGGTGTTCACTTTTTTTGCTTCAACTTCCTGTATCGCCCGGTTGAGAGGAAAGCCTGTTTTCTGTGATATTGATGAAGATACCTTTTGCATGGACATGGAGGATGCTGCCGGACGTATTACCAAAAATACCAAGGGTCTGTTGCCTGTCCATCTGTTTTGTCAAATGGCAGATATGAATAAAGCCCTTGCACTGGCTAAAGATAATAATCTTTCTGTTTTGGAAGATGCTGCAGAAGCCTTCGGAATGAACCAACATGTAGCAGGAGAGATTAAAACAGCAGGAACTGTGGGGGATGTTGGAGTGTATTCTTTTTTTCCCACAAAAACCTTAGGCGGTTACGGTGACGGTGGTATGGTGGTTACAAACAGAGAAGATATATATAACACCGTCAAAAGTCTGAGGGTACATGGTGCATCACAAAAGTATCACCATGATTTACTTGGTTATAACAGTCGCCTTGATACCTTACAGGCAGCCATTTTACGGGTAAAGTTACAGAAAATCGATGAAGGTATAGCATTAAGAAAGAAGTATGCAGACCAGTATCGGGCTATGCTGAGGGACATAGAAGAAATAAAGCTTCCGGTAGTAAAAGATGGTAATGTTCCGGTGTACTATGTGTTCCAATTAAAGGCAGAAAATCGGGATGAACTGGCTGCTTACTTAAAAGAAAAGGGAATCGGAACATCTGTGTATTACCCCGTACCGTTGCATTTGCAAAAATGCTTTGACTACTTAGGATACAAAAAAGGTGATTTCCCGGTAGCAGAAAAACTGTGTGAGCAGGTATTGGCATTGCCTATTTTCCCTGAGATTACGGAAGATGAAGTGTCTTACGTGTGTGAAACCATAAAGGAATTTTATAAAAAATAATGTCATATTTCAAACATGAATCAAGCTATGTAGATGAAGGGGCCGAGGTAGGTGAAGGTACAAAGATATGGCATTTTTGTCATGTGATGAGCGGTGCTAAAATCGGTAAAAACTGTTCTTTAGGGCAAAACGTAAACGTTGGTGGAAAGGCTATAATCGGAGACGGAGTCAAGATACAGAACAATGTTTCCGTATATGACAACGTGGTAATAGAAAATGATGTGTTTTGTGGTCCTTCCTGTGTGTTTACCAATGTGATAAATCCCAGAGCCTTTGTGGAAAGAAAACATGAATATAAACAGACGGTAATCAAAAAAGGTGCCAGTATTGGAGCTAATGCCACTATTGTGTGCGGAGTTACAGTAGGGGAATATGCTTTAATCGGTGCCGGCAGTGTGGTTACAAAAGATGTACCGGCTTACGCTTTGGTATACGGAAGTCCCGCCCGAGTTCGGGGTAAGGTAGACAAAGAGGGAAATATCCTTGAGAGGGAGTTGTAAACCTTCTTTTGACGTATGAGTTGAAAATGCTTAGGATGAAAAAGAACTCTTCCGGTTTACTGAGTCAGTTGGTCAATTTTGGGTTGGGACCTTTGATTGGAATGGGAATCAGTATGTTGACGGTTCCTGTAACGACTCGTTTGGTTTCTCCAGAAGAATATGGAAAGTCGTCTTTGTTTACGCTTTTTCAGTCTGTTTTTTTGTTGGTAGGTTTGCTGGGATTAGATCAAAGTTATACACGATTTTATAATGAGGAAAAGATTAATAAGCATAAATTGCTTTTTCACGTGACCTTTTTTCCTTTGTGTGTTTCTATTTTTTTGATAGTCCTTTTACTGATTTTTCAGCAAAGAATTTCTTTCTTCCTTTTTGGTTCCTATGAATTAGATTTAATTGTTGCAACATGTTTTTTTATTCCTGTACTTATTATCAATAGATTTGCCCTTTTACAGATACGGATGGATTTGCGTGGCAGAACTTATTCTTTTTTGAATATTGTAACCCAACTTATTAATTTTATTGTCTTAGTTCTGTTTTTGTTTCTTTATGAAAAAAGTTTTCGTGCTATAGTCTATTCTATTATTGTAGGGCAAGTCGTTGCCACTGTGATAATTTTGTTTTTTGTTAAAACAGAATTTAATTGGAAAAACTTACAGCTTGACTGGGGTTTATCAAGGGAAATATTTCGCTTTGGAATACCTTTAATTCCTGCGTCTTTACTGTCGTGGTTGCTGAATTCTTTTGATAAAGTTGGCTTGAGAGCTTGGAGTACTTTTGATGAATTGGGGTTATATGCGGCTGCTTTTAAAATAGTGGCTATTCTGTCTGCTTTACAAAGTATCTTTACAACTGCATGGGTACCTGTTGCATATAAATGGTATGAGCAGAAAGTTTCTGTTTCTCAGTTTGAAAAAGTAAGTGTAGTTGTTTCAGCAGTAATGTCCCTTGGTTTTGCGGGAATTGTACTTTTTCGTAATGTAATAATGTTGTTTTTGGGAGCTGAGTATAGAGGTACTGAAAGTATTTTTGTTTTTTTACTGTTTGTACCTGTAATGTATACAATTTCAGAGACAACAACATTAGGAATTACTTTTAGCAAAAAGACCATATTCAATGTGTATGTTGCTATTATTGCAGCGGCACTTAATATCGTGGGGAACTATTTTTTAATACCCATATGGGGTGCTCAGGGAGCCGCCATAAGTACCTGTATCAGTTATATCGCATTTTTCTTTGCACGGACCTTGTTTTCCCGAAAATTGTGGTTTAACTTCAAAGTAGGTATTCATTTTTTTAATATTTTCTTTCTACTGGTTTTATCTTTGGTAGTTTTCTTTAGACTTGCTTTCGTATTTGAGGTTACAATTTTCGCGATACTTTTCGCTATTAATGTTTTATCGTTAAAAAATATTTTATAAATATAGACCATAGAAGTTCTTTTATTGAATAAAAAGCTGCTGTAAAGGTAAAAATATGGATGATATAGAAATTTTATTGATTTCACATCAATATCCTAATTTGAATGGAGATTATCCCTTTATTTCTCCAGAAATACCATTTTTGTTGGACAAATTTTGTAAGGTTCATGTTCTATGTTTAGAAAAGCAGGATATGAAAAGTGAAAAAATATCAGAAAGTATTGTAAATTACTTTTATGATTGTTCTTTTGGTCATTTCAGGGTGAAATCACTTTTTTATTTTATAAAGAGTTTTTTTTCACCTTTATTTTATCAAGAGTTGAAAGAGATAATGTTAAACCGAAAAACAATTCAATGTGTTTTTCGATCTTTGTTGTATACAGCTCATGTGCATGAATTATATCCTGTTATTAATAAAATCTTACATCAAAATAAATCAATCAAAATTGTCTATACGTATTGGAATGGTTTTGAGACTGTTGCCTCCTTATTACAAAAAGAAGAATTTCCTGTAAAAGTTATTTCAAGGGCACATGGTGGTGATTTGTATCAAAATAGGAATAGTTTAAATTATCAACCATATAAGAGATTTATTGCAAAGTATATTGATCACCTTTTTTTTATTAGTAAAAATGGCATGGACTATTTTATATCATTTTGGGGAGATAAGCATGAATCAAAATTTTCAGTAAGTTATCTAGGATGTAGAGGAACCCTAGATAATCAAAACAAATCGGGGGAGGCATGTCTTAACATTATAAGTTGTTCTTATATCGTACCTGTAAAAAGAGTTCATAAAATTATTTTAGCGTTATCCCAAATTAGTTCTGTAAAAATAAAATGGACGCATATAGGAATGGGTGACTTATATAATGAAATTTATACACTTGCGGAACAATATCTTTCAGACTTACCTAATATTTCATATGAATTTATGGGAGATTTAACAAATCAACAAGTCAGAGATTACTATAATGAACATTTTATTGATTTATTTGTAAATGTTTCAGAAAGTGAAGGTTTGCCAGTTTCTATTATGGAAGCTATGGCTTCCGGTATACCGGTTATTGCCACTGACGTAGGAGGAACGGCAGAAATTGTCAATTCTGATAATGGTTTTCTTATTCCAAAAGATTTTACGGAGGAACAATTAAAGGAGATTATCATTAGATTCAACAATCTATCTTTTGTAGAACGAGCTAAATTAAGGGAAAATGCCTATTTAACATGGAATGAAAAATTTAATTCAGAAAAAAATTATCAAAAATTTGTTTCTGATGTTTTTGATATGGTGTAATAGAATGCATGTAGAGAAGATTTATGATTTTGTATATTATCTTTTTTTATTTGTAATTTGTGTAGGGCATGCATTATTTATTTATACGCCTGAATTACAACTTTTTAGATTATTTTTAATTTTTCTGCCAATATTCTTGTTTTATACTAATTATCAAGTTTCAAAAATTAATATAACTTGGGGTATACTTGTTTTTTTTAATGTGTATTTGCTGTACAACTTTTGGATAACGATACTGTTTAATAGTATTTCTTTCAATAATGTTTTTAATTTTATTATATTAACGCTTTTTGCTAATTTTTTTCTTTTCATGTCAGCTAAAGACATAGAAAAAAGGATCAATAATTTTTATATCTTTTCAATCATATTTTTAATTGGTACGTTTATATGGACTTTATTTGAAATTTATTTGCAGTTACATTTACCTATTTCAAGATTTTCTGTTCTTGAGGAAAAATCACATATTCCGACTGTGTTTTATCACAATGAAAACGATTTTGCTGCTGTGTATTTACTAATTTTTCTCTTAAGGTCTTGCATAAAAGTTGAGTTATACGAAAAAAAAGTTGATGTTTTTGATTTGTTATTTTTTATAATGTCTTTAGTTATATCTATGGTAACACAGGCAAGATTGGTATTCCTTATACTTTTTATTTCCATTTTGCTTTTGTTTTTTTTTAGATTTGGTTTTGCAATAAAATCTTTAATTTTAAGTATATGTAGCTTTTTTTGTGTGTTTAATTTTGATATCTTATTAGACTTTTTTAAGCTTTTTTTTTCAAATAAGGGATCAAATGAGATACGTTTTAATTTGATTTTAACAGGTTTAGAGTCTTTTACTCGGTACGGTAATATTTTGGGATATGGTATAAACCAATCTGATTATTACTATGAAAAAATATTACATACAGATAGATATCTTGGTGGCATTATTAATCCTCACGCATTTCTTGTTGAGATTTTGCTGAATAGTGGACTGATTTTTTTTCTTGGGTTTCTGATATGTAATTTGTATTTAACTTTTTATTTTTACAGAAAAAAGAAGTATTTGTTTTCAATTTATTCGTTACTATATTTTTTTATATTGATGGGATCATCCTCTTCCCTCTTTTTATGGCCCCATTATCTTTGTTTTTTTATGTTGTTTATAGTAAAAAAATCTATGGAAAAAAGTATTAATTATAAGAACGTCGGAGAACCATGATTATTCATAGAACAGATTATAAATACGATTTTTGTGATGTAGGAGTTGTAGAGTGTATCAAATATGTAAACGTTGTGTAATGGATAATGCCAGTGATTCAACTATTTCCTTTGATGAGAACGGATTCTGTAATTATTGCACTAAGGAGTTATCACGTAAAAATGAAGTCTACTTTCCCAATGAAGAAGGTAAAAAAATTTTAAATTCTTATCTTTCAGAGATAAAGGAAAAATCAAAGAGGAAAAAATATGATTGTATAATGGGAATTTCTGGTGGTTTGGACTCTTCTTACTTAGCATACTTAGGTGCTGTGAAATGGAGGTTGCGAATATTAGCTGTTCATGTCGATGATGGTTTTGATACAGATATATCAAAGGAAAACATAAGAAAACTGTGTAATTCTGCTAAAATAGATTTACATGTGATTTGTCCTGATCCTGTTCAATTTAATGATTTGACAGCTGCATATCTGAGAGCAAATGTTCCTAATATTGCTATTCCTCAGGACAACATTCTGTTTGCTGAAATTTACAATTTTGCTCGAAGATATAAAATTAAATATTTTCTAACGGGTGGAAATTTCGCATTAGAATCGATCTTACAACATGGAAACACGTATACAGCTTATGATGTGAGAAATATAAAGGCCATACATAAAAAATTTGGTAAAGAAGGGATTAATAAATTAAAGTTTTTATCAAATTACAGGAAGTTTTTAGATTGTAAACTGTTGGGAATTAAAACATATCGTCTATTAAACTACATTGACTATAACAGAGATCGTGCATTAAAAGAATTAAACGAATTTTGTGGATTTAAGTATTACGGCAGTAAACACTTAGAGAATACTTTGACAAAATTTATACAAATGTATTGGTTCTATAATCGTTATGGTGTAGATAAACGAAGAAGCCATTTATCTTCAATGATTGTTTCAGATCAGATTACAAGAGATCAAGCTTTAGAAGAGTTAAAAAAGCCGTTATATGATGAGAAAGAAATGCAAGCTGATATAAAAATGATTTTGTCTAGATTAAATATTTCTGAAGAAGAATTTAACTTAATACTTTCAGAACCTTCTAAACAACATACCGATTATCCCATAGACTGGATCACAACTATTGTAAATAAAATAAGGTTAAACTAATTTATATGACAATTTTTCATATTACATCTGTTCATACCCGATACGATTCAAGAATTTTCACCAAAGAATGTATTTCTTTGGTGAAAGCCGGATACAATGTCAACTTGATTGTTTGTGACGGTTTGGGGAATGAAATCAAGTCCGGTGTATCTATTATTGATGCAGGAAATTTCAGAGAAAAAGCAAGATTAAAAAGATTTAGAGAGTCACCCAAAGCAATAAAGAATATACTATTACAGAATAATCCCGATGTTATACATTTTCATGACCCTGAACTTCTCTTTATAGGACTATTTTTTTCCAAACGGAACGTAAAAGTGATTTATGATTCTCATGAGAATGGGCCAAAACAAATTTTATCTAAACCCTATATACCTGCCTTTTTTCGAAAAATAATTTCTTCAATGATGAGCGTTTGTGAAAATTACGTTGTGAAAAGATTGACCGGAGTAGTAA